>NZ_JARHYI010000094.1 GCF_029258575.1 Brachyspira sp.
TCTATTCGCCTTTAGCACAAAAAGATAAAACTAAAATAACTATAAGTACTACGAAATTAATAAACTATACTGTGTTCAGTTATAAATACAAAATACAAATATTTCCTCCTGGTATGAAAGAAGAAAAACTGCCTTATGCTTATATTTCTTATGCCTCTTACGGTTCAGCTTATCAAAATGAAAGCAGCAAATCTGTAGAGATGATATCTGATATAAATAAAGGAGAGCATTACGGAAGTATTACATCAATAGGTTCTGTACCAAAAATAAATAAAGACGGCGGAGAGATGATAAAAGAAGGCTCGAAGTATTTTGAATTATATGGTATTGATAGTAAAGATACATTTATAGAGTTAAGTTTAAAACTAATTAAAAATGATGAAAATACGGGACATGTTGATCAAGGAACTGCAGGTACAGGTCCTTTAGTATACTTCGATGAAACAGATCCTATACTTGTATTAAAATATGATAAAGATTCTGACAGCTTCAAATACAGCAGTATAAAGGGAAACAAGCAAATAGAAGTTGACAGCAATTTATCAATTAAAAGAGGTGAGAATAAAGAGTTCACAGTTAAATTTAAAGATTCTAATAATGGAAATGAATTTGGAGTTGTATTTAAAATAGACTTTCAAAAAATATCATAATAATTACAAATTTATATAATAAGTTTTTTTGATTTTTTTTATAAATATATAGGATTATAATATAATTATGATTTAAATATGTTACATACATTAGGAGTAAAATTAAAAAAATAGAACAGTATAAATAAATTACTGATATATTAAGTAATTTTTTTAATATAGAATTTGGATTTTTTGGTGCAGCCCTAATAAAGAATAATATTTTATTTCTATAAATACATTATAAAATTTTAATACCGTAAAAATATTTTAAAAAAAGATATTGGTATTTATTTTATATAAATAAAAAATTAAAATAAATGGAAGTATCTAAGTGAATTTATAAATTTAAGATATAACAGTACTTATCCATTTTGATAATTCATCAGGAGTTATTGCTGCAACTTTAGCACCAATCTTTGCAAATTGTTTAGCAGCCTCTTTATCATAGCTTGCATCAGCATTATAGTCTAAAGCTGTAAGAATAAAAAGTTTTGATCTTGCCTCTATTATATCTCTGGCACTTTTATACATATATTGATAATCTCTGCTGTCATATAAATCGCTTATTAGAAGAACTATAGTTTTATTAGGTACAGTTGTTATTTTTTTAGCATATTCCAAAGCCATTACTATATCAGTACCGCCTCCCAATTGAACTTTAAATAATACATCTATTGGATCTTTTACACTATCACTTAAATCAACTATTGAAGTATCAAATATCACTAGTTTAATTGATAAGTATGGAAGATTTGAAAATATAGAAGCCATTATTGATGAATATATAACAGAATCCATCATAGAACCGCTTCCATCTATTAATATTATTATATTCCAAGGATTATATTTTTTTATATTTTGATTAAAATATAATTTGTCAACGAATAAAGTTTTATCTTCTATGTTATAGTTTTTCAAATTATTTCTTATTGTTTTTTTTATATCAAGATTTTTAAATATTTTATTTTGTGTTGTGGAATTAGGAAGTCTTTTCCCATAGAAAACTTTTTTAATATCGCTTTCCATTTTCTTTTTTATATCATTAACAACTTTTCTTACCGTATCATATGCCAACTTTTTTACATTTCCATTCATCATATCTTTAAAAGTGAGAATATTTTTTAAAAGCTCCATATTAGGTTCCATCTCTTTTAAAATATTCTCATCAGTAAGCATTTCAGTAAGATTATATTTTTCTAATGCCTGAGTTTGCATTATTTCAACAGTTTTTTTTGGGAAAAGTCTTTTTATTCTTGCCGCCCATATAGGAACGGTTAAACTGCTTTTACCTTTTCCTCCCCTGTTTTTATTCTCATTATCAAAATCAGCATATCCAGATTCTTTGCTGTATTCTCTATCATATAAAAAACTTAAAGTACGGTCTATTTCAGAATATTCATTATCAAGTTTTATATTTTCATCAGCAAAATTTCCGAGTATCAAACGCCATCTATTTATGTTTCTATAATCTATACTATTTTTTTTCTTGTCCATAATTAATAATAATATAGATAAATAAATAAAAAATCAATTATATATTTGAAAATTATAAATTTAACATATTTGATATTTTTTTGTTTTTTATAAAGTTGATAATGAAAGGAATAAAATAAATATGCTTAAAAAATTTAGTATTTCAAATTATAGATCATTTTATAATGAATCGGTTTTAGATTTTACTATAAATACTAATGCATATAAAAATGATAATCCTTATATAAAAAAGATAAATGATAATGAATATATATCAAAATTATGCCTTCTATATGGATATAACGGATCTGGTAAAAGTAATTTAATTAATGCTTTAAAATATATTTTTTATTCAAATAACGGATATATAAGTTCAAGTGATGATAGTATAAAGAAACTTTTGGATCCTAATATGATATATGGTAAAGATGAAAACAGCAGATTTTATTTGGAGTTTTATTCTTATGATGAAGTTGTATGTTATAAATATGAATTGATACTTGATAATAAAAATAAAAAAATATATTCAGAGAAGTTGATAAAGAATGATGATACTATAATATTTGAAAGATATTTAAATGTTATAAAAGGCGGAATATTTAATTATGATAAAATTATTCCAGATACGAATACATTTTTAAGTTTTATTAATACTGAAGAGGGCAATAAATATAGAGAGGAAATAAATTATTATATATCATTATTTAAAAATTTATGTTTTTTATTTCCTTTTACAAATGAAGCAGATTTTTCTTCCTATGCCATAGTAGAAGCTTTTGATTACTTCAATAAATACAATATTTGGGATTTATATAAGAAACTTTTATCTTTTATAGATATAGATGATTTGAATATAGAAGATAGCATATCAACAAATGAATTTGTTTTGATGTTTGATAATAAAAGGCTTTTATCCAAACATGACTGCTATAGTAATGATTTTGATGAAGTAGAATCTGAAGGAAGTAAAATTTATGCTATTAATTTAATTTATATATTAGTATCTATCATTAATGGAACATTATCTATAGTTGATGAGTTTAATGGTGTTCATTCAGAATTATTAGAATTCGTTATTAATTTGTTTAGAAATGATATTTCACTTTCATACATTAAAAAAGATACATCTCAATTAATACTTTCTACACATGATATAACACTTATGAGTATTGATAATACTATGCTTTATAATTACTGTTTGATAAATAAAGAAAATAATATAAGCAATATATACAGAATAGATTGCTTTAATAATTTTACAATAGAGAATTTAGAAAAAGAGTATAGACGAAATAGATTTGGTTTTTCAAGAAAAAATATATATTTTAATGATTAATATTTATATATATAGAGAGAACCTTTATTATCATATAATTGTTCTGATGAATTGATTTTGAAAGCTGTATTACAATCTTCTATTGATTTATCAAAATATTTTTTATCTCTAGAATTTTTGTATTTGTTAAAATATATTGCACTTCTATTATTTAGGGCGTATATATTATTATAATCAATTGTTATAATTTCATCATAATCACTTAAAGCCCTTTCAAATATATTTTCATCTCCACCTATTTTGTATTTTACAGAATATAAGGTTGCTCTATTATTAATAAGCTCTATATCCAAATAATTTGCAGATAATGCCTCATTAAACATCATTAAAGCATTTTCATAATCTTCTTCCGATTTTTTAAGTTCGTATTTTATTGAATATAATATAGCCTTATTATTTATAATATTTTCACTGTAATTATATAGAGATAATGCATATTCAAAATATTGATTAGCCTTTTTAAAATGCTCTTCTTTTCCTTCTTTGAGGTACATTTTAGTATATAATATACCAGCTCCATTCAATGCCAAGTAATTTCTGTCATCTATCTGAAACATTTTTTCTATTATTTTCAAAACCTGTTCATATCTTGAATTTTTCATTTCTTTTACTAGATTCTTATACATTTCTTCTATTTCCAGTTTTATATTATCGCTTAAAGAAGAATCTATTGCATTGTTTATAGGATTTTCTATTTTTGCTTTACTGCTGTTTTCATTACTATTCGTTTTATTATTCGGCACATATGCAGCTCCAGATGCAGTTAAATTATTCTTTGTGAAATTAAGCACCAGTAGGCATGTAAACATGAGAATGGCTATAAATAATAGGGCATTATTTATATTTCTTAAATTGGTTTTCATTATATAATATATTGAAAATCTAAGGGAGTTGAAATGCGGAGTAATTCCCAATCTTACTTGTTCTTTTACTAAATTTGTGAATTCATTTGCTATGGCGTAATTATTTAACTCTTCTTTAAAGTATAAAGTCATCATGTCCATATATTTGCTTTCCATTCTTAATGATATGGAATTGGTAAAATTTTCTAATTCATTTTTTATTCTATTAAAAGTTCCAATACTATATATATTGAATGTAATAGCGAATACTAACAGTATTAATGGAAATAGTATTAATATAATTAAATTTAGTTTTTTTAGCCTTTTTTCTTTCATTTTTACAAAAAAACTTTTTATTCCTTATTTTTGTTAGAATACATTTCATTATTTTAACATATCTGAATAAATAATCAAATTTTATAAAAACGCGTCTGAGAGGATTCGAACCCCCAACCGACGGAACCGAAATCCGCTGCTCTATCCAATTGAGCCACAGACGCTCTTTTAAAATTAACTCTATTGTCGGCATTTATGAACTATAGTTTACAATTTAGGTGCAAATCTTAATCCTAATTGAAAGCCTATATCAAAACTATCAACACCAATATATTCATTATTTATTGGATTTTTATTTGCCAATCCAAAATCATATCCTAAATATGCACCTAAATTAATAGCTGCTTTAGAAGTTAAAAATATAGAATAATCAAAAGTAAGTTTTATGTATGGTATAACATTTCTGTCATAGTTTTTAATATCATCTCTGTTCAATTTGCTATTTACAGTACCAGTATTTGGCACTCCTAACACAGTAGTTATAGTTTTTAGTTCTACATTTGCTGATAATGGTATTTTTACCCCAGCACCGAAACCTATTGCAAAAGCTCCTATATTCACTTTAGGAAGAATTCCAGCTTGAAAGCTATGAGTATAAGTACTAGTATAAATTTCTATTTTGTTTTTATCATTTAATCTTAAAGATTCATAAATTCTATAACTGTCGTAACTATATCCAAATTCCCCTAATATACTTATACCTATTTTCCCAAGCCCTATTAAATATCCAATCTGAGCAGTTACTCCAGAATTAAAACCAACAGCACTTTTAGTACTATAATTTTCAGTTAATCCATCACTAATACCAACAGACATTCCTAAAGGTACATTGATAATAGCCTCGAAACCGCTTGCTGCAAATGCATTAATATTAATAGCCAATACAAAAATAATAATCAATGACAATTTTTTTATTGTTTTCATTTTTTGATACTCTCCTTACAAAAAATTATCAAAACAATTTATTTATATGGATTAAAAAAATAAATATTAATAAAAACTATTTTTTGATAATATTTATTTGCAAAAAAATCTATACATATAAATATTATATGATATAAAATAAATAGCAATATAGATAAATAATATTTTATATGATATTTTGAAAAAAGAATTGTATTATAAATTTTGACAATATAAAAAATGGGCGAAAGACGGGACTTGAACCCGCGACATCCAGATCCACAATCTGGCGCTCTAACCAACTGAGCTACATTCGCCATTAAAAAATAGATCATTTATAATTAAAAAGATCTATATACGCGCCAGACAGGAATCGAACCTGTAACCTACTGCTTAGAAGGCAGTTGCTCTATCCAATTGAGCTACTAGCGCATTCGGGATGATGAGACTCGAACTCATAACCCCCTGCTCCCAAAGCAGGTACGCTAACCAATTGCGCTACATCCCGTTAAATTATGTTTAATAATTATATATTAATTATTTTTTTTGTCAATATATATTTTTATATATTAATGTTTAAGTTCCATAGATATTGCACACTTTTAGTTTAAAAAAAATGAGATATTCCTTATAATTTAAATTGCTAAAAAAAACAAAAAGGAATATCTATGAAACAGTATAATACACAACAGAAAAAAAA
>NZ_JARHYI010000100.1 GCF_029258575.1 Brachyspira sp.
TTTTTTTTCTGTTGTGTATTATACTGTTTCATAGATATTCCTTTTTGTTTTTTTTAGCAATTTAAATTATAAGGAATATCTCATTTTTTTTAAACTAAAAGTGTGCAATATCTATGGAACTTAAACACAATAATAAAAAATAATTGTCTTGCTAAAAAAAGAAATATATTGTATGATTTTCATAATGTCGGGGAGCTTTAAAAGGCTGAGAGGAAGTTTACATAATATTGTTAGCTTCGACCCTTATAACCTGTTTGGGTAATGCCAGCGTAGGGAATTCTCATTTATTTTCATTCGGCAATTAATAAAATGAGACCTTTTCTAAAGTTGGTCTTGTTTTATTAAACAAGGCTAAACATTTTAATAAAACAAGACAAACGGTGTTATAAAAATCTCTATTTTTATTTTAATCAAAGGAGCTTTTTATGACTTCAAAGCAAAAATTTATTGTTCTATTATTCTTCTCAATATTTTCATCATTATTAATATCATGTCAAAAAAAAGAAAAAAATATTAAAGATGAAATCACTATAAATTTGGGATATGAACTTAATACTATAGACCCAGCTTTAAATAAAGAAAGTTACGGATATATTTATATCAATCATGCATTTGAAGGACTTCTCAATAAAGATATAAAAGGAAATATTATAGGAGGCACTGCAGAAAAATGGGAAATAAGTGAGGATAATCTTGTATATACATTTTATTTAAGAGATGATGCCAAATGGTCTGACGGAAAAAAAGTAACAGCTGATGATTTTGTTTATTCTTATAGAAGAGCCTCTGATCCTAAAACAGCTTCCCCTTTAAGTTATTTAATGGAATATATAAAAAATGCTAAAGATATAATAAGAGGAAAACAGCCTATAGAAAATCTTGGTGTCAAAGCTATAGATGAAAATACACTTACAATAGAACTTGAATCTCCTACTATATATTTTACTGATATACTCGCTTCTGGAGGCGTTTATATGCCTGTGAGGAAAGATATAATAGAAAAATACGCAGATGATTGGACTTGGAAAGCTGAAAGCTATATTGGAAATGGTCCTTATAAAATGACTGAAAGAAAACCAGATGAATTAATAGTTTTTGAAATCAATACAAATTATTGGAATTATACTAATCAAGTTGCTAAAAAAATTAATTTTGTTTTAATAGCTGATGAATATATATCTCTCAATGCAGTTAGAACAGGAGATGTTCATTTTTCTATAAATGCACCTCCTATAGGTGAAATAGAAAATCTTATAAAAGATAATTTAATGGCGGTAAGTGATATTATAGGAGTTTATTATTTAGATTTGAATACTAAAGATAAAACGCTATCAGATAAAAGAGTAAGAAAGGCATTATCTCTTGCTATAGATAGAAATTATATAGTATCAAATATAGGATACGGAAAATTAATAGCTGCTGAGGCATTCGTAGCTCCTGTAATAAAAGGACTTGAAAAATCGTTTAGAGAAGAAAGCAGTAATTATATAATAGCCAATGATTATAATAAAAATGTAGAAGAAGCAAAAAAATTGTTAGCTGAAGCAGGATATTCTAATGGAGAAAATTTTCCAATTTTGGAAATAAAAGTATCGTCTGGATTTTATACTACTGTTATGGAAGCAGTTCAACAAATGTGGAAAAATACTCTTAATATAGATGTAGTAGTAAGAACAGAAGAATCTAAAATCACTTTGCCTTTCAGAGAATCTGGTAATTATCAAATAGCAAGAACTAGCTGGACTGGTGATTATAATGATCCGCTTACTATACTTCAAATTATGACTAGCTATAATGATATAAATTACGGAGGTTTTTCTAATGCAAGATATGATTATTTAATAGAATATGCCTCTTCTGCTACTAATGCCCAAAAAAGAATGGAAGCTTTAAAAGAAGCAGAATCTATACTTTTTGATGAAGTGCCAATTATACCTTTCATATACAGAACAGATTTTTTAATAGTTAATCCTAAATTGAAAAATTATATAGATGAACCTTTAGGAAGATATAGATTTAATTATGCATATATAGAAGAATAATATCAAATTTATAAAATAAAAAGGAGAACAAAATGAAATTTTCAGAGATAGTTTGGAAAAAAAATGAAGTAGTATATCAAAAAATCATTAATATGCCATTCAATAAAGAACTTATGGCAGGAACTTTAAACAAAGAAAAATTTGCATACTATATAGAACAGGATAGTTTATATTTAAAATACTATTCTAAAGCTTTGGCTGTAATTTCTTCAAAAATAGATAATGCAGATTACGCCTTGGCTTTTTTAAGATCATCTATGAACTCTTATATAGTAGAAGAAGAAATGGTACATAAATATTTCAGAGAGATTTTTAATTTCAAAAATACTAATAAAATTACAACTGCAAATATAGGATATACAAGTTTCTTAATCAATACTGCAAATACAGAAGCTTTTGAAGTAGCAGCATCTTCTATACTTCCATGCTTTTGGATATACAATGAAGTAGGAAAGTATATAAAAGAAAATGCTAATATTAACAATAATCCATATGAAAAGTGGATTGATACTTATGCTGATGAAGAGTTTTCAAAGGTCACTGAAAATATGATTAATATCATTGATGTTTTATATGATAATGCTTCAAATATCGTAAAAGAAAAAATGATAATTGCTTTTGATAAGGCTTTCATTTGGGAATATAAATTCTGGAATGATTCTTATAATTTAGATGATTTTTATAATATATAAATTATTTAAATTAATTGAAATTTTCACCTCTATATGATATGATGATTTTATCATACATATAGAGGGTATCTAAAATGAATAATACTTTAAGTTTGATAATAGGACTTATATTAACTTTCATAATATTAAGTACGGTAAGAAAAATAATATTAAATATAAGAAGTAAAGGTAAATTCAAAAATATAAATATAAATGATGCTGTTTCTATTTATCAAAATAATAAAGATGTAGGATTAATAGATGTAAGAAGCTACGGTGAAGTTCAGCAAAGCGGATATATAAAAAACAGTATAAATATAGCATTAGATGACAGCAAATTCGATGAAAAAATCTCCAAACTCGATAAAAACAAAGAGTATATAGTATATTGTGCAAGCGGCAGCCGTTCGTATATGGCTTGTATTCGTATGTATAAATTGGGTTTTACTAATATAAATAATCTTACAAGAGCAGGCTATTTTCAGCTTAATTCTCTTTTAAAATAATTATTAATATAATATATAAAAGAAATTAAAGTTGACATAATTTATTTAAATAATAAATACAAAAAAGTGAAGCTAATAAAAATTAAAATTCACCTTTTTGTATAAAAAACAGTAATTAAATAAATAATTTAATTAGTGTTTAAAATGTCTTATACCAGTAAATACCATAGCAATACCATGCTCATTACAGGCGTCTATAGATTCCTGATCTCTCATAGAACCTCCAGGCTGAATTATAGCTTTTATATTGTATTTGGCACAAGCATCAACAACATCTCTGAATGGGAAGAAAGCATCAGAAGCCATTACAATACCATCAACTGATCGCTCTAAAGCATCTTCGCAAGCCCAAATTCTGTTAGTTTGTCCGCTTCCTATACCTTTAGCCATAAAGTCTTTTATTACTACTATAGCATTAGATTTAGCATATTTCACAACCTTCATTCCAAATATTAAATTCTTCATTTCTTCATCAGTAGGCTTTTTCTCTGTTACTACTTTATAATCTTCTATTAAAGTGCTGTCTTCATCTTGTACAAGTAATCCGCCATCAACTTTAACAAGATTGATTTTATCTCTGGTATTAGTTGTATATTTTATAACTCTTAAATTCTTTTTACTCTTTAATACTTCCAAAGCCTCAGGTGTAAAGTCTTTAGCAATAACAATTTCCAAAAATATTTTAATAAGCTCTTTTGCAGTAGGCTCATCTACTGTAGAATTGAAAGCCACTATTCCGCCGAATATAGAAGTAGGATCGCAATTATATGTTCTATTATAAGACTCCAACACATTAGCACCTAAAGCAGCACCGCAAGGGGTAGAATGTTTTATAGCAGAACATGCATACTCATTTTTCAACTCATCAAATTCCAATACTATCTTCAAAGCTATATCCATATCTCTAATATTATTAAATGAAAGTTCCTTACCGTTTAACTGTTCAAAATCTTTCATAGAACCTTTATCTGTAGTTGATACATAATAGCTAGCCTTCTGATGAGGATTCTCTCCGTATCTTAATTCTTCCTGCAATACATAAGACATATTCAAATAATTAAGTTTTTTATATTCATTATTTTCTAATGAATTAAACATAAACTCAGAAACTGCAGCATCATAAGCAGAAGTTAAATTAAATACTTTAGAAGCTAAATATTTTCTAGTTTCAAAACTCACTTCCCCTTTTTCCATTTCATTTTTTACTAAATCATAATCTTTAACATCACTTATCACAACAACATCTTTGAAAGATTTAGCAGCAGAACGAAGCATAGTAGGTCCACCTATATCTATAAATTCAATTTTCTCTTCAAATTTCAATTTATCATCTTGAACCTTTTCAAAGAAAGGATAAAGATTAACTATAACCATATCTATAGGAGTTATTCCTCTCTTTTGTATAGTTTCCATATGAACAGGATTATCTCTTATAGCCAAAATTCCACCATGTATTTTAGGGTCTAAAGTTTTTACTCTGCCATCAAGCATTTCTTCAGCACCTGTAACTTCAGAAACATCTATAACAGGTATATTATTTTCTTTCAAATATTTATAAGTTCCTCCTGTAGAAACTATCTCAACATTCTTTGAAGTTAAAAACTTAGCAAAATCTAATATCCCATCTTTATAAAATACAGATATTAATGCTCTTTTTATCATTATGTCTGCTCCTAATAATCTTTTTATATTCTGAAAATAAATATCAAAATAGTTATACTATTATAATATAAAATAGTCTATTGTAAAGCGTAATTTATTTAAATAGATTTATAAAAATTTTAATAAAAAAGCATGATAATTCTCCTACCACCCAATTTTTTTATATAAGCATTTTTATAGAGTTATCATAATTGTAATTTTATGTTAACTATGATATAATGAACTTTTATATTATTTAATTCATTTAAATATAATTTTCATTATTAAAGTAAGGTTTAGATTATGAAACATTTTATTTCTTTTTGTTTTATCTTTATCACCCTAATATCTAATATATATGCAGCTACAACAGTAGATTTTAGATTATTTACAAGTTCTTATGCCTATAATGGCGAAAATACTCTATGGCAAGATACAAGAACAACATTAACATATTTTGAAAATTTCACTGAAGGGGCTTTCGATATAAAATTCAATGATTTTATAACTTTGAGAGTTGGAGCTTCAATATTTTTTCCATTCACATTTGAATTTCCTCATGGTATAAGAGTTTTTCCAATAGTAACTACTCAATTATCCAATGAATATATATCTTTAAGAATAGGAACTATGACAGGCGGTCATAATCTTCCTTCGCCTATAAGAGATCCTTTAATGGATATGACACCTGTTGTAAGATCTACTCCAGATAATACTTTAATATCAAAAGGACCTGAAGGTTATAAATATAATGAGCCTTTCACTCATGGTTATTATGAATACGGGGCTTCCTTTGAGTGGTTTAAAGGTGGAAAAGGTGAAATATATATGAACTGGCAAATACAGCATAATGCTAAACATAGAGAAAGATTCGATGTAGGACTTACATATGCTATGGACTTTGCCCATGATATAGCAACTCCTTATGCTGCTGTTCACTATTGGCATAATGGCGGACATGAATATCCTTTCGTACCAAAAACCCCAGCCATTACTGAAAATTATGTAGGTGCTATAGGTATTAATAGCTACTATTTATCTATACTTTATATGGCTTCTTATAATTTAGCCGATAGAGATGCTGAACCAGGAGTATTTGGTCATGGTTTATTCTTAAGAGGTACCATACCTGTCAAAACTTGGTTTGAAATAGAGCCTATAATATTTGTTTCTGGATGGTATATAAATAAAAAACATAAATTTATAAGTGTTGAAGGGGATCCTTTTTATAGAGTGCCTTTCTATTTCGGACTTAATATAAAGAAAGATTTTGTATTTGATAATGGAATAGTTTTGGGACTTGGATTTGTTAATGGATTATTCCTTAATGAAAAAAATGAAATAGGTATAAGATATGATCAGACTTTGCAATTTGATTTTACATATTTAGTACCTGTAAAAAAATAATAAATACATTTGTTTTATTGTATTCTATATTAAAAACTTTTATAACAATAAATTGATTTTATTAAAAAATATAGTAATATTTATTATTATAGGAGTTTTTTACTATGAAAGATAAAAAAGAAGTTAATCCAAATACAAATCATAAAATGATAAATCACGATGAAGCCAATTTTTCTCATGTGTATTTTTATAAATTATTATTTGAAGAAAAACCAGTACTCCCTAATATAGAAATAGTTAAGCAGAAAATCAGAAAAATTTATAAAGATACTGATACAGTTTCTTCAGATAAAGGTATTTACAGCATAGCAATAAATGATTTGAAAGTAAAATATAAAGATGATAAAGAAGTACCAGCTCAAATACTAATGCCTGATGCTATGGAATTTGATTATAGTACAATAAGCGATTATTACTATAGTCAGATGTGGGATATAAAAGAACCTAAAGAACTTATAAAAAATTGTAATTATGAGATAATGCTAAGCGATTTTTTAGCAGCTGGGCTTGATTATAAAAAAAGAACAATGCTTCTAAATGATTGGCTATACACAGCATTAAATTTATTTGATAACTGTGTAGCAGTATATAATGAACAAAGCGGAAAACTACTTCTGCCTGAACAAATACTTAATAATAGCTATCCGAAAGATTTTAGATTTATGCTTTCAGGTGTTAATATAAGACTTTTCAATGTTCAAAATTCTAATGATATTATCGTAGATACATTAGGATTATATGCCATAGGTTTGCCTGATATACAGTATCATTTTCATGATTTAAATGTTAATGATGTAATAAGTCATGCTTTGAATATAGCAGCTTATATATTTGATAATGGCGATATTATAAAAAGTGGCGATACTATACAGAGTATATTTGAAAATATACAGTGGAAATGTCAGTATGAAAAATCCTTGTTAAAACCTTATAGAGAAATACTTGATATTAATACTTTAGAATACGCTTCAGGAAAAAGACAAAATCAATAATTTTTATAAATACTAGACAACTATGTTTCCTAGTTTTTTATTTTTAAAATCTTTAAATCAAAAGAAAGTTTAAAAGTATGTAGTAGTAGTTACTGCAAGAAATATACAAATTAATTTTACTACTACTACCACTACTACTTTTACTCAAATTTATTTTATTAAATAATTAGTTTAAAAATTGTTTGTATTTTGTTGACTTTTAAATTATTTTGTGCGTATTAGTTAATGCGAAAGAAAAGTATAAAATGCATCAAGCAAAAGCCTTAGAAACTTTTGTAATCATTATAAGGGCATAAAATATGAAAGTTGATAGAAGCATAATACTATCTTCTTTGGAGTTGTATACTCTAAAGGAAAATAACAGTAATAGTTCTTTTAATTTAATAGTTAGAAATGCAGTAATGATTTCTCAATTTTATAATCCTTCTTGTATTTTTATCAGCAATAAAAATAAAGCCTCGTACCGCTTTCTATATATTTTTTTTGATTCTAAAATTCGTTAAAATAATAATTTATAGTCAGAAATTATAAAGCCCTATAATTAAATATAATCATAGGGCTTTTGTTTATTTAAAAGTTTTATTATACATAAAAATAGGCTGATACAAAAATATCATCCTATAAATAATTATTATTCCTTATAAGGAACTTTAATTATTCCTTTTTTTACATGATTTTTTCCTGTTTTAGGAGCAAGCCCTACTATATGAGCATCATATGGAAGAAGTATTAAAATCTCTCCTTGAGATAAAGTCAAACGAACAGTTCCCTCTCCTTCCCAATCATGATAATCTGAAGCCTCATCATAAGATTTTGGTTTTAATGTAGAAGTATTTGCTATTATAAAATCTTCAGAACCTTCAAAAATTATCTGAACATCAACATATTTTAAATGTGATTCCCAAGGCGGATTATCCTTGTTATCATACTCTACAACATTGATAAAAGCACCTTCACAAATTTCATTATCAAGTTTATGCTGACCAACTGATAATTTCTTTAAATCTTCATAATGATCTCTTACATAATTTTTAGCTTTCCATATAGAATCATGGAAATTTTGATTAAACTCACTTTTTATTGGTTTTAATATCATAAATAAATCCTCTTAATTTTTTATCTCTCTCACCTGTACTCGAGAACAAAAAGATAAAATTTTATAAATTATAATTTTGATAAATATTTATCAAACATATCTTTCAATATTTTCTTTTCAGATTTACCCAAAGGTTTAGAACCTATAGGAGTTCTGCAATAAGCAACAGCGGAAGGATCATAAAAAGTAATACATTCTTTAAGAGCTGGATATATTCCAACATTTAATAAAGTTGTAATAATATCATTCATATCATGCTGAATCTTTAAAGCTTTAGACATATCTTTAGCTTCAACTGCCTGTATAACTTTTTTAGCTAAAGGAGCTTGAATATTATAAGTAGAACCTATTCCAGATTTCAAACCATAAGAAGCATAAGCTATAAGCATCTCATCAAAACCAGCCCACATCATTTTATCAGGATATTTTTGTATTAATCTTTCAAGTAAGAATACATCAGAAGAAGTATACTTAATACCCATTACTCTTTTATCTTCAAATAATTTTCCAAATTCATCTAAAGAAATTTTATTATTAGAAAGAGTAGGTAAAAAATAAATTACCAAAGGAACTTTATTAGTAGCCTTCAATATAGTATTATAATATTTACTAATGTCAGCAAATGAAAATGGATAATAGTATGGAGTAACTGCAGATATTAAATCATACTCTAATTCTTCGGCCTTTTGAGCCATTTCACAAGCTTCATTAAGATTCAATGTACCAACATGTGCTATCAAAGGAATCTTTCCAGCAACTTCTTCTTTAGTTATTTCTAAAACAGCCATTCTCTCTTCTTTTGACATAAGAAGTCCTTCACCTGTAGAACCACCTACATACATACCGTCTACTTTCATACGGTCAATATTATGTCTTACATATTTTCTTAAGACTTTTTCATCTAATTTTCCACTTTTATTAAATGGAGTCATTAGTGCAGATAATATACCTTCACATCTGTTCATACTATTTCTCCTTAAAAATTATTTTCATACATAGAGTATGTTTAAGCTAATTATATTGTATAAAGTAAGTCCATTTTTTGCAATATCTTTACTCATTATTTTGTAAAAAATATTTGCAAACTATGATGTTTTTGTTATAATCTATACTAACAATAGTAATTTTACAGTTCAATCAAAAAAAATTGCGTGCTATGATATGAAAGGAAAATATAGTTTAATACTTCTCAATCTTATTTCTATAGTATTTCTAGTACTATTTCTATTATTAAATATAATTTCTATTTTATATTATGAAACTAAATTTATTTTTATATTATTATTAATTTTAATTTCATTATCCTTGATTCCTGCAATTATACTATATATAAAATTAATAAAATTAGTTAAAGATTATAAACAAGTTGAAGAAAAAAAATCAGACGGAAAAATATATAGACTTTTTAAAATAGATAGTACAATAATAAATGATTATCAAAAAGCTATAATAGATTTAAAAGAAAAAAATAGTTATATATTAGGCAGATACGATGTTTTAGATGAGATAAAAAAACAATATAAAAAAGATATGAAAAAAGCAAGAAAATTGCAGGAAAATATGATGCCCAAAAAAATGCCTAATGACAAAATAATAGAATCAGCATCTTTATACAAACCACTTGAATCTGTAGGCGGTGATTTTTATGATTATATTTATCTTGATGATGATAGGATATTATTCATAATTTCTGATATTAGTGGGCATGGTGTAGAGGCTGCCATTATAACAGCTATGCTAAAAACAGCTCTTGGAAATATAGCTCAATCATTTAAATCGCCTGCATCTTTCATATATGATGTAAATAATTATATAATAAAAATACTGCCCATAAATTATTACTTAACTATGATAGCAGTTGAGATTGATTTGAAAAATAAAACTATAAAATATTCTAATGCATCTCATACCCCTATGTTAATGCTTGACAATTCTGAAGTAAAAGAATATACAAAAGGTGGCACCATAATAGGACTTTTTCCTCAGGCATACTATGAAGAAGAAACTATAAATATAAAAAAAGATAATGTATTAATTTTCTATACTGATGGAGTAACTGAAGCATCAAGATCAAAAAATAAATATGATTTTTATGGTATAGATAGATTGAAAAAAGTTTTAATAAAAAATAAAAACAACAGAGCAGAAAATATTATAAGCAACATAGAAAAAGATTTCTATGATTATCTTTCATATATGTCACCTGATGATGACTTCACTATAGTAGCATTCAAAATAAAAATATAAGACGATTTTTTATATATTATTTAATTTTTTTATATAAAACAACATCCATATCAGTTTCTACAAGCTCGCCTAATTTAGGAACTATTGTTTTAAAATGTTCTGAATTATTATGACTTTCTATAGATTTTTCATCTTTCCATTCTTCTATAAAAGTAAGATATTTTCCATCTGTACTTTCACATAAATCATATAAAATACATCCATCTTCTTTTCTGCTTTTTTCTATAAGTTCACTTGCAGTTTCAATAAATTTAGCTTTATTTTCCTGCTTCACAATATTTCTTGCCACTATTTTAATCATATTTCTACTCCTTTTGTATTTATTATTTATTTTTTTATTGTATTTATTTTGTGCTATTATAGGAGATTCAAATAATGCAATTTTAACTGCTTCAATAACATCATTTGCTATTACCCCAGATAATTCTTCTTTCTCTTTTTTACTGAAAGATGAAAGCACATAATCATTAACCTTTTTACCAGCAGGAGGTCTTCCTATACCTACCCTTATTCTAGTAAAATCATCATTTTGTAAATGAGCAATCAAACTTTTAATTCCGTTATGTCCCCCAGAACTACCACCTTTTTTTATTTTGAAAGTACCGAAAGGTATATCCATATCATCATATATAACTATTATATCTTCAGATTTTATGTTAAAAAATTTGGATATATATATAACTGATTCTCCAGAGAGATTCATAAAAGTCTGAGGCTTTAGAAGTATATATTCTATATCTTTATATTTTGTTCTTGAATATAATGACTTTTTTTTATTATTATCAAAATTAATATTGAAATGTGTAGCTATTTTATCTACAAGAATGAAACCAACATTATGTCTATGGTTTTTATACTCTTCTCCGGGATTTCCAAGTCCAACAATTAATTTAGTCATAATGAATATTTCTTTTTAGCTGCCTGAGGAGACTCAAATAAAGCAGTACAAACAGCTTCTACAATATTTTCAGATATATCTCTTATTTTTTTTCTTTCATCTTTTGTAAAGGGAGCTAAAAGAAAATCAGCTTTTTCCTCATCTTCAGGGCAAGCACTTATACCTACACCTATTTTAGTGAAATTATAACTTTTTAGAGATTTTCTTATACTAATAACACCATTATGATCTATATCAGAATTATCTAAATCCCCTTCAGATTCATCATTAGTTGAAGGTATAACTCTAAATTCACCAATAGCTATATCAGTATCATCATAAATAACTATAATATTTTCAACAGTTATTTTCATAAAGCTTGCCATATAAAGGGCAGCTTCTCCAGAAAGATTCATAAAGGTTTGAGGCTTTAGAAGTAAGTATTCTATTTTGCCTGATTTACCCTTTCCAAAAACTGTTTTTTTCTTTTTTATATCGAGTTCTACATTAAGTTTTTTTGCAACTCTATCCAAAATCATATATCCAACATTATGTCTATGATTTTTATACTGCTCTCCTGGGTTACCTAGTCCCATTACTAATTTCATCATATAATAGTAATCCTAGAACTATATTATGCATCTGCACCTTTATTAGCATCTTCATCTTGAGCAGTAACTACAGTAACAACTGCTTTAGAAGCATCTCCTACAGGATCAACTCCTTCAGGGAATTTAATATCACTAATATGCAAACTGTCTCCTACTTTTAACTCGCTAACATCAACAACTAATTCTCTAGGTATAGAACCTGGGAAAGCTTTTATATTTAAGCCGTATTCAACCTGCTCTAAAGTACCACCTCCTAAACGAACACCTTCAGGAGTACCTTCTATGTGAATAGGTACATAAGTTTTGATTTTTTTATTTCTGTCAATTTCATAAAAATCAATATGTCTAATACTTCTTTTAATACCGTCTATTTGATAATCTTTCACTAATACTTCTCTAGCTTTATCATTTTCTATATCTAAAGTGATTATATCATGCTGACCTGCTAAAGAAAAAACTTTAACAAATTCTTTTAACTCTACAGCAATAGAATATTGATTTTCTCTTCCATAAAGAGTAGCTAAAGCATAGCCTTCATTTCTTAATTTGTGTCCAACACTTTTAAATTTAGTATCTCTCTGTAAAGCTTTAATAGTATAATTCTCACTCATTTTTCTTTCCTTTTATTTTACTTATCAAATAGAACGCTTATAGAAAGCTCCATATGAATATGTCTGATAGCATCGGCAATTATAGGAGCTACTGAAAGAACTTCTATTTTACTTCCTAATCTATCTTTCATAACTTTCAAGCTATCTGTTATATAAAGCTTTTCTATATCACTGGCATTAATTCTCTCATAAACATCGCCTGAGCATACTGCATGTGTTATAAATACATATATTTTTCTCATACCAGCCTTTTTCAAAGCCTGCATACTTTTTATAAGAGTACCGCCTGTATCTATTATATCATCTATAATAATAGCATCTTTGCCATTAACATCGCCTATAATATTCATTACCTCGCATTCATTGGCTCTGTCTCTTCTTTTGTCTATTATAGCTATATCAAGATTAAGCTGTTTTGCTATGGCTCTAGCTCTTCCAACTCCTCCTATATCAGGAGAAACTATAATAGAATTAGACATATCAAGATCTTTTCTGATTTTATCCAAAAATACATTTTTAGAAAGCATGTGATCTACAGGAATATCAAAAAAACCTTGTATCTGTGCCGCATGCAAATCTAAAGCTAAAACCCTATGAGCACCAGATTCTGATAGAAGATTAGCTACCAATTTAGCTGTTATAGGTACTCTAGGCTCATTTTTCCTATCTTGTCTTGAATAACCATAATAAGGTATAACTGCTGTAATTCTTTTAGCACTAGCTCTTTTTAACGCATCGATAACACAGTAAAGTTCCATCCAATTTTCACTGCTAGAAGGACGTCCAGTAGCCTGTATAACATAGGTATCCTTATTCCTAACTGTCTCTTCTATTTGTACAAAAGTTTCACCATCGGCAAACTTTCGTATTTCCATATTGCCTAATTTCAGACCTAGATTAGCTACAACATCTTTCGACAATTGAGGATTTGCTGTACCACTTAATATTAATATTTCGTCTGCTATTCCCATTTAAATACCATTATAAGAGAAAAGTTGGGGTGGAAGGATTCGAACCCTCGAATAATTGGACCAAAACCAATTGTCTTACCGCTTGACGACACCCCAGTACTAACAAATTAATTTTTAGTTCTACGAGTTTTATATTCTACTATACAAATAAAATTTGTCAATACCTTTTGATAAATATTTTTCAAATTTTATTCATAATTTTAAATTTAAATAAAAAAATTATTTTTAAATCATTGATAAAAAATAAAAATAGGATATTATGTGTATATAATTTTTTAAGGCTAAATTATGGATATAGACTTGGATAAATATATTCCAATAGATTTAAATTTTATAAAAAACAATATAGATATTATAAAATTCAATACCCCCGAACTTATATGCACAAGTAATGATAATATACATTTGATTATACCAAATCATAAAATTGACATACTATTGGATAAATCGTATATCAATTCAGATATATTCAATAATTTTTATATAAATAAAAATTCTAAATCAATAATAGATTTAATACTGCAGCTTCAAAATAAAGATAAATACAAGCAAATTAAAAATATAAATCAATTTCTTAAAGTATATAAAGATTGTTTGCCAGATTCTGAAAATACAAAAAGATTTGAATATGAAATATTAGAATTAATTTTGGAAAAAACTCCAAAAGAAAGATTTATGTCTTTAAAAAATTATATTGATATATTAAATCAATACTACAATGATAAATTATATTCAGATGCAATACAATATATATTAAACATTATAACAGAACTTGCTTTTATAGAGAGAGCAAATTTAATTCATCTTGTTAATGCTGCAAAGGATCAGATAAATCAAATATATTTTGATAATGTTGAATATTATGATACTCAATATATGCAAAATAGTCTAATATTATCCGTTACAAAACTTATAAATAAAATATATCCTAATATTAGTTTATTTTACGGATTTACTAATTTTAATTGCAGAAATGTTATAGGGCATGGAAATAGAGTTTTCATAACTTTTATAGAATTTATGTTTTACTATAATGAACAAATAGATAATCAATTAAATCTGAAAACTATTATTAATTTTGATAAGAAATTTTCAGGCTATTACAAAAATGTTTTTAATAAATACAAAATATATAAAAAGAATATTAGATTTGAAGATATTTTTAAAAACGGATTAAAAAAAATATCATTAGAAAATATAGCTAATTTTGCTTCTGGAGCATTTTGGCATGATGTTGTAAAAATAAAACAGTTAGATTACATAAATATAGACAAGACTGATGATTATATTAAGGAATCAACTTCGCATGCTATTAAAGGTTATCAGTTTTTAAAACTATTTAGAAATTATAATGATGATATATCTTTAATGGTTGGAATGCATCATGAATATTATGGCTACGGATATAGTATTTTAACAACAATAATGCATACACATCTAAAAGAAAATAAATCTATTAATCCAATGTGGCTTATATCTGATAATGCTTATGATGTAGAAACATTACAAAGTTTAGCATTTTTCCCAGCTAAAATACTTGATATAATTGATATATTTGATACTACTGTAATGCCTCAAAAAAATTATGACAGAAAAGAAATGAATACAAAAGATGCGATAGAATTTATATATAATAATTATATAGTTAAAGAAACTCAATTAGATCCTATATTGTTCAAATTATTTGTAGATTTTTTAATGGATATCAAAAAAGAAAATATACAAAATCCTTTGAAAATATAATTATCAATATTCCCCTTCTTCATTGCCAATATAGTATTTAAACACTTCATAAGGAGAATATACACCTAAATCGGTTACAACTGCACTAACCAAATGTGGCGGAGTATAATCAAATGCAGGATAAAAACCTTTCACCCCTTCTTTAGAAGTTTTCACTCCCATAGCTTCAGTTACAAGTTTTTCATCTCTGAATTCAAAATGCACATCTTCAAGTCCATGATAACCTTTATCAGGAGCACCTGTTACAAAATAAGGTATTCCCAAATATTTAGCTACTATTGCTATTTGGAAAGTTCCTATTTTATTTACTACCGCTCCATTAAGACATATTAAATCTGCAGCAGAAGTAAATACATCTATTTTTTTCTCCTGCATAGTATAAGCCACCATATTATCAGTTATAACGGTTACATCTGCCCCCTGATCATAAGCTACGGTTGCAGTTAATCTTGCACCTTGAAAATAAGGTCTTGTTTCTGCACATACCACTTTTATATCTTTATTTTTATTTTGAAACTCCTGTATCATAAAGCCGACTATAGACTCCCCGAAACATTGTGTAAGTATAGTTCCTTTATCTGGATACATTGATACAAGATTTTCTGCTATTTTTTTTATTTTAGAATATCTTTTTGTAGAAAGTTCTACACCTCTATTGAACATAGCTTCTATAGGGTCTTTACCCAACTTTATAGCTTCTATTCCAGCCTCTAAACAGGATTTAGTTATAAGCATCATTCTTCCACTTGTAGTAGGTCTTGAATTAGCCAAAGTATTACATGCATGTGATAAATAATCTATTCTATCATTTCCATCTAAATGTTTAGATTCATATCCTGCCAATGCCATACCCATAGCAACAGCTAAATAAGGTCCTGCACTTTGAGTTACCATATCAGCTATAGCCTTTGACACTTCTTTATGAGTTTTGCATTCTACAAAATGCACTTTATTAGGGTAAACTCTTCTATCCAATATTTTAACACATCCATCATCATACCAAGCTACATTTTCAAATTGAAGCATAAAAGCTAATTCTTTATCTACCCTATTAATCATAAAAAACCTCAATAATATTTTATAAATCTATATTGTCTATGATATTATCTATAAATTTCATAAACTTTTCTTCTTCAGGAAGCCTATCTCTATATGAAAGACATTCAATCCCTATATTTAAAAGTATATATTCTACATTTTTTCTAGTATCAGCATCATCAATAGATTCTATTTCTTTTACTCTGGCACAACCAGTAGTTCTTCTAAGTATTTCAAGCCCACAAATTCCAAAAGCAGTTTTTAATACATCAAAAAGATAATACTCTATATAATCATCATTTTTTACAGATATATCATTGCAGTCATTAAAAAATTTAGTGATAAATTTGTTTTTAAAAAGTCTCAAAATATCTTCTATAACATTGAATAGGAAAGATCTATAATTTTTATCCTTTGTAACATTTGAATGATAAACATAAGCAAATATAAAGTTAGCCATAATAGTACCTAAATCATAACCTATAGGTCCATAAAAAGCAAACTCACAGTCCATAACCTTAATATAATTTTCATTCACAAATATAGAACCAGTATGCAAATCACCATGAATCAAAGCTTGAGCATTATTCATAAACTCATACTTTAATTTAGCTGCTTCCAATTGTAATTGTTTGTTATTATATAAATTATCATTAACAAATTCCTTCAATTGCTCAGAAAAAACATTCTCATTAAGAACATTAAAAAAAGGTTCTCTAAATATAAGTTCTTCGCTTATTTTACAAAGTTCTTTATTTGTATACTTCACAGCATTCTCTTTTTTGGCAAAAGGCTCCATAAAAAAATCCGCTGTAGATAATGTACTTTCAACCAAAAAGTCTGTTAATTGTTCCTGTAAATGATTATATATTTGCCCCTTAATAAGAGCATCTCTTAATACAATAAAATCTTTTAAATCTTCCATCACAAACAAATTCATCACTCTATCTATATGAATTATTTTTGGTGATAAATCTGGAAGAATACTTCCGTAATAAGATAAAATTTCTGCTTCTCTAGAATTTCTATTAGTATCTAATACTCTTCCAGATGAATTACTTCTAGTATGAACTCCAGCCTGTTTAAGTATTATTGATTCTTTACCATTGCTTATTCTATATACATAATTTATATTGCCGTCGCCTATTTCTTTACAAGTTATATTATCATTTTGAGAAAAATATTTTAACTCATTTTTAACATATAATAATACATCTTTATCTTCCATTAAAAAATATTCTTTGAATTCTAACATAATAAAAATCCGAAATAAATTTACTACTTTAACTAATATAGCATAAAAAGTATAAATATCAATATATTTATATTATAATAAAATTATCATAATTAAATTTTACATTGCTCTTAAAAAACATAAAAATAAATTACAATAAATAAAAACTAATTATAGAGATTGTGATAATACTATGTTTTATATGATAAATATTTTATAATTAGTGAAACTATTATATAAAAAATACGCATAATTAATTAAAATTAGGATTAAATAGATAATATACCTTGACTTTGAGTGTATTTTGTACTATAATAATACCAAATATATATATTTAATTTTGGTATTAAGGGGTTAATTTATTATGAAAGTTATAGTAATTGGTTGTAACCATGCTGGTACATGGGCTGCAAAAACATTAAAAGCTACTGATCCTAATTGTCAGGTGGTTACTTATGACAGAAATGACAATATATCTTTCTTAGCTTGCGGTATAGCTCTTTGGGTTGGAGGAGTAGTTAAAGATCCTAAAGGTTTATTTTATGCTAATCCAGAAGGCTTAAAGTCTGAAGGTATTGAAGTTCATATGGGACATGAGATAGTTAACATAGACTGGGCTAATAAGAAGTTAAAAGTTAAAGAACTAAAAACTGGTAAAGAATTTGAAGATAATTATGACAAACTTATTCTTGCTACTGGTTCTTGGCCTGTAACTCCTCCTATTGAAGGTTTAAAACAAGAAGGTACTAAATATGGTCTTAAAAAAGGTATTTTCTTCTCTAAACTTTATCAACAAGGACAGGAAATTATTGACGAATTGAAAAAGCAAGAAATACAAAGAGTTATGGTAGTTGGTGCTGGTTATATAGGTGTTGAGCTTATCGAAGCATTCAAAAACCATGGTAAACAAGTTATGTTAATGGAATCTATGCCTAGAGTTATGGCTAACTATTTCGACAAAGAAATTACTGATGAAGCTGAAAAGAGAATCAAAGAAGCTGGAATAGAAATGCACTTAGGTGAAACTGTTATGAAATTTGAAGGTGATGACCGAGTTAAAAAAGTTGTTACTGACAAAGGTTCTTATGATGTAGATATGGTTATTATGTCTGTTGGTTTTAGACCTAATAGCGAACTTTACAAAGATTATTTAGAAACTCTTCCTAACGGTGCTATCGTAGTAGATACTACTATGAAAACTACCAAAGATCCTGATGTATTTGCTATAGGTGACTGTGCTTCTGTATATTCATGCTCTTCAAAAAGCAATGAGTATATAGCTTTAGCTACTAATGCTGTAAGAATGGGTATTGTTGCTGCTAATAATGTTTTAGGTAAAAAAGTTAATTACTGTGGTACTCAAGGCTCTAATGCTATATGCGTATTCGGTTACAATATGGCTTCTACTGGTTGGTCTGAAGAAACTGCTAAGAAAAAAGGATTAAAAGTTAAATCTAATTTCCTTAAAGATGCTGAAAGACCTGAATTTATGCCTAGCTATGAAGATGTATTAGTGAAAATCATCTATATGGAAGATACAGGACGCATAGTTGGTGCTCAAATAGCTTCTAAACATAATCATGCTGAAGCTATACATGCATTCTCTCTTGCTATAGCAAATGAAATGACTGTACAAGACTTTGCATTATCTGACTTCTTCTTCTTACCTCACTATAACAAACCATTATCTTGGATGACTATGGTTGCTTATACTGCTAAATAGCTAAATAATTGATAAAAATAAGCTTCGGTAAAAATATTTTTCCGGAGCTTTTTTATTGTTACTTTATTTATAAGTTTATAAGTAAAATCCAACTTATTAATTTTATTTGACAAATATAATATAATATAATATAATATAATATTAATCATTATCTTAAAAAGGGTTAAAAATGAAATCAATACATTCTTTGTCTTTTAGAATTCCTTTTATTATTAGTATAGTAATAATAATTACGGTTTTTATAATTACTTTTTTATCTACATACCAATTAAAAAAATCCATAGAAGATAGTGCTTTAGATGGTTTTTCTACAACAGCTACTGGT
>NZ_JARHYI010000010.1 GCF_029258575.1 Brachyspira sp.
GGATACTGTAAGCTTAATTGATAATTTTTTGAATCTTTTGTGAAAGCTGGAAATATAGTAAAAAAATGGACTTAATAGCTTGCAATGATTTATGGTATATAAAAAACAATGAAAAATATTTAGTATACATATTATATTTATAGACGGTACTAAGATTAATTTACTTAAAGAAAATACTTTAATAAAAAATGGAGAGCTAAAGTAATAGAATTAAAATAAATAATAATAACTAATTTATGAATTTCAAAAATAAAGTTGTTTATAAAATATATCCTAAATCATTTATTGACAGCAATAATATCTTGTATAGAAGTAATTTATAACTATAAAGATATAAATGCAAAAAATAATATTAAAGATTCTATATTTAATTATTATAAAAATGTACTTGCATTTATAAGAGAATATAACGATGAAAAAATTTTAATTATAAAGAATTTTTATGCTAATGAATGCAAAGTAGATTTATATAATATTGATGTTGATATAAAAAATTCAAAATGTATTCTTTCAAATTATGATGATGATGAGATTAAATTAGAAACAATTTTTAAATTAAAACCTTATGAATCTATAATATTGTATTATAATGAATAATTTAATTTTTTACTGTTATATTAAAAGCCTTGTATGTACTAATATATACAAGGAATATTTTAATATATTATTTTTTCTTTGACAAACTTTATTTTTATTGTAATATTATTCTAAAACAAAATAATATTTTTATTATGAAAAGTGAAAAAAAAGATTTAAGAATAATAAAAACTCAAAAATTACTAAAAGAATCATTACTTGAACTTTTAAAAACTAATTCATTAAAAGACATAAGTGTAACTGAAATATGCGAACAGGCTATGGTTAATAGAGTAACCTTCTATGATCATTTTAGTAACAAAGAAGAATTATTGGATGCAGTTATAGAAGATATAAAACAGGATATTGTAACAAAACTTGATAATGATAATACTATATATGATTTCAAAAAAAATTATAGAAAGATATTAGAAAAGATTCTTGATTACTTTGATGATAATAAAAATTATTTTAATACATCATTAATAGATTATAATAATACATTACTATTTGTTTCATCATTATATAAAATACTTATAGATTATTTAGGTGAAACAATAAAAAATGATGATAATAAAAATAGGACAATAATGTCTCAATTTTTTTCAGGTGCTCTAGTTTCTGTAATATTCTGTTGGGTAAAGGATAATAACAAAATAAAGAAAAAAGATTTACTTGATAATATATGCAGTCTTCTTGCAAAATCATTTAAATAATTTGTACTATTTAAATTATAGTTTACATAATGTTTTTATTAAATATGTATTGATAATAATGATTTTTTATATATACTATATTATAATAAGTTAATAGGATATACTATGATAGATGTAGGAATTATAGGGGCAGGCGGCTGGGGGCTTGCACTTGCAAATATTTTTTCGGAAAAACACAATATTAAGATGTGGGTTCACAGTGAAAACAGCTATAAATTATTAAGCACTTCGTATAGAAATGATAATTATTTAGAAAATATAGAATTAAATAAAAATATAAAATTCACAATGGATATAGGAGAAGCTGTTAATAATAGTGAGATAGTTATAATAGTAACTCCGTCTTTCGCTTTTGCTGAAGCTTGTATCAATATAGAGCCTTATATAAGTAATGAACAAATATTAGTATCAGCAACAAAAGGTCTTGATAGAAAAACAGGAAAGACTATGAGTGAAGTAGCTAGAAGTATAATATCAGGAGATTTATCTATATTAACACTTTCAGGTCCTTCACATGCAGAGGAAACTGCTAAAGGAGTGCCTACTGCTGTAGTTATAGGAGGGGAGAAAGGGGTATCTGAATATGTAAGAGATACATTAACCGTTCCACCTAAATTTAGAATATACAATTCTACAGATCAAAAAGGGGTTGAAATAGGGGGAGCTTTAAAAAATATTATAGCCATTGCAGGAGGTATAGTAGATGGTCTTAAACTTGGCGATAATACCAAAGCTGCACTAATAACAAGAGGCTTACATGAAATAGTAAGATTTGCTTTAAGTAAAGGTGCTAGAATAGATACTATGTACGGTTTATCTGGAATAGGGGATTTAATAGTAACATGTTCAAGCGGACTTAGCAGAAACAATAGATTGGGAAGAGAACTCGCTAAAGGTAAGAAATATGAAGAGGTAATAGTAGAAAATCATGGTCAAGTTGCTGAAGGAGTATATGCTACTACTGCTGCTTATGAATATGCTCAAAAAAATAATATTTATATGCCTATAACAGAAGCAATATATAGTATACTTTTTAATAATGCTGACATACAAAATACTCTAAAAGAACTTATGAGTAAAGATGCTAAAAGTGAGGGATTTTTTTGATAAAAAATAATTATATTTTTAATATAGAATAAAATAGTACATTACAAATATAATTAATTTATATTAAGGATATTTAATACAAAAAATTAAACTTAATTTTTATAAAACTTACATCTTATTCATATAAAGTGTCTGCTGAACAACATTTTTTAATACAACAGAAGCTTTAGCATTATTTATATCTTTAAACTCTAACACTACATGAGTAATATTGTCTATATCCAAAATAAATTTTTTATTTTCTGAATTCGGATCTCCAACTTTTATTACACCTCTATAAACCATCCAGCCCTTTAATACTACATTCGCATAACCATTTTCTTTCAAATTTACATCGAAAGTGAAATAAGGACTTTTACTTTTATAATATCCAGCTCTATCCTTTAATGTTATAGCTTTTGGAATAGAAATAGTTTCTTTATTATGAACTTCTTCAGCTACTTCTGTCATTTTCAATGGAGTACTTTTACAAGATATAAAAGCTAATATTATTAATATAAGCAAATATTTCATATATTAAATATATAATTTTTTTTTACAAATTCAAGTTTTTTTTCTGCTTGAAAGAATATTATATTTAATATATTATATATCTACTTTAATTTTATAATAAATGAGGATATGTATTTTGAGTAAAAAATTAGATGAAAATAGAATCAAAGAAGGAGTCGGAGGACAGGCTGTTATAGAAGGTATAATGCTTAGAAATAAAAGTCATTATGTAGTTGCTGTTAGAAAACCTGATAAGCAAATAGATTTTATAAAAGCATCTGTGCCTGAGAATAAGAATAAATTAAGTAAAATGCCTTTCTTTAGAGGTATTGTAAATTTTATAGATATGATGAAGTTAGGATATAAAACATTGGTGTTTTCTGCTAATACTGCTGGTATTGAAGAGGAAAATAATAAAAAGAATAATAAGCCTAAATCAGAAAAGAATGATAATATAGCTATGACTATAAGTATGCTCATATCATTAGCTTTTGCCGTTGGGCTTTTTATAGCTTTGCCTTATTTCGTAACTACTTTAATTGGTATAGATGAAAAATCAAATTTTATTGTATTTAATTTAGTTAGAGGCGGAATTAAATTAGCTATATTCGTTTTATATCTTCTTATAATATCTTTCTTCAAGGATATTAAAAGAGTTTTTGAATATCATGGAGCAGAACATATGGTAGTTAATGCATATGAACATGGTCTTGATCCTGATAAAGGTAATATTAGAGATTATACTACTATACATCCTAGATGCGGTACTACATTTATGTTTTTAGTATTAACTGTATCAATACTGCTTTATATGTTTACAAGTTATTTTGTATATACTTATATATATGCATCTTATACTCCTGTTAAAATAGTTGGTAATTTAACTGTGTTAGCTATTAATATAATGCTTCTTCCTATAGTTTCTGGAATATCTTATGAAATATTAAAATTAGGATTTAAATTTTATAATTTTCCACTTATGAGACTTGCAATATTACCTGGGCTTCTGCTTCAAAAAATAACTACCAGAAGACCTCAAGATGATGAGATAGAAGTTGCATTATTTGCTTTAAGTAAATTATTAGATACATCAGTAGAAAATAGAACAGAAGAAGAGGTACAAGCTGATATTGAAAAGATTGCAGAAAATGATGCTGCTGTAGTAGAAAAAAAACTATGCGTATAAAAAAACGTTTAATAGCAAATGATAATTATTATGAATATTCCTCTAATTATATAAAAAAATATATAATTGCTGCATTTATAATTTTCATAATTTTTATATTTGTACTTATGTTTGTACATACAAATTATAGGGTAGTACCAGAAAAATCATATATGAGAAATGATACTCCTGTATTTGAAGGTAATATAGTATCCATTACAAATAGTAAAGGAATATATTATACAGGAGATGTTACAAATATACCAAAATCTATACAAATAAATAATGATATGACTGAAAATCTATATTTGTATTTATTTCATGATAATCATATAATATTTTGGAAGCTTTATAAATATGGATTAAAAAGATATTTTTCTTATTATGCTTTTAATATACTTGATGGAGATTCTCAATCATTTTTCATTAAAGAAAATGAAAAAGATTTTTTAGATTTTTATGATAATTTTGTAAGATCAAAATTTAAAAAGAGTGTAGGGGAATTCAATATAGAAATACCTAATTTTTATAATACAAAAATAAATTTAAAATCTTCTATTAGTAATTTAATAAATACAGAGTTTTCATTAAAATTCACAAATTACTCTGCATCTATGGTAAATTGGAGGCATAATAGAGCATTGTATACAGCATTTTATTATGGTATTCCCAATGGTTATTTAACAGTACCTGGAAGTGAAAATGCTATAACTGATACAAGCTCTGTCTTGGCAATAAATACAGTAGGAAGGGTTACTTCAAGATATAATCATAATATAACGGCAGCATTAGTTTATACTTCTTATACTACAGAACCAATACCAGTATTTATATATGATTCAAAGCCACAGTCCCAGAATTCTAAAATGATAAAATTTTTATTTAATAATAAATGGTATGTATATAAAAATTTTGAATCACATGAATATAAAGATATTATAGATTATTATTCTAAAGAAGAAGGATTTAGTTTTGTATTTACTGTTACAGGAAACTATTCATATGATTCTTTCGGAGGTTTTAGTAAAATAGATATGGAAACAGTAAAAGGTATATTAGATGGATATTTCACTATAAATAATGAACAATTCAATATTAATGGGAATGCTGTAAAAGAATTTGTTCATAGCGTATTTTAATCATTAGAGTATTATAAATGGCAGAAAATAAAAAATTTGTTAGATTATTTCAAATATATACTTCTTTGATATTAGATGGTTTTATAGATAAAAATAAACTTATAGATTCTAATAATATGTCTTTGAGAACAGCACAGAGAGATATAGAAGAAATACATAGATATTTACAGATAGATTTAATTTTGGAAAATGATAGATATATTGTAAAAAAAGAGCATTTGAAAAAATTAAAAAAAGGATTTAATTTTGATGATGATCTTAAAAAAAATGCTGATATATTATTTTCTGTTTTTATGAAAAAAATTAGTTCCAATCTATCTTTAATACCATATTCAACTATATCTAAACTTCTTCCAAAGAATATAGATAATGAATATTATGATGTTATAGTGATTGCCAATAATGAAATAAATAATATATCAGGAAATCCTGAAAATATAGATAAATTACTTTCTTGTGTAAAAGATTTGAATGATATAAGTTTTAATTACTATATACAAAGCAGTAATATAAATTATAAAGTTAAAGCTATTGCTTATCTTATTTATTATTTTCAAGGTATATGGTATTTGGTTGCTTATGATAATAAATATAAAAGAATAAAAACTTATTCTATAAGCAATATATCAGATATTGAAGTTATACAAAAATTAAAATTCAATAGTAATAAGGAAAAAGAAGAGTATTATACAGAATATAAAAATAGACTTAATAATAGAAACAAATTGATAAAACTAATAGAGAAAAAAAGAAGTATATATTGGAGCGATAATGATTTGATAAAAACTACTGTTTATTTTAATTCTGATGTTGCACATTATTTTAGAAACAGAGATTATGGATTCAATCAAAAAATAAAGAAAGAATTAGAAGATGGAGGAATATATATAAATTTTGATTTTTCATCTTTTACAGAATTTAGAATATTTTTAAGTCCTTGGCTTGGTTCTTTTAAAATAATATCACCTAAAAGGTTTAATAAGGAATTTATAGATCATTTGACAAATTCATTATCTATTATGAAAGATGAATAATAGGATAAATATATGATATCTATAAATTACTACGATAAACTATAAAGCATATCTCCGTATGTAGGAAGCTTCCAATATTTTTTAGATACTATTCTTTCTAATTCATCTATTGTAATTCTCATATTTTCTAAACAATCAAATATTTTATCTCTGTAGAATTTGGCTGATTTAGATATATCATTAATTTTTTTAGCTTCTTCAATATATTTTTCTAATTTTTCTAATTTATTATCCAAATCTAAAATTAGATTATTAACTTTATTAATTAATTTTTTTTCTACATCAAATTTTAATTTTAAATTTCTTTTTTTATCAGCAGTATTAGAAAGTTCTCCAGAATATTCCATAGAATAAGGTAGTATTTGCTTATGCACCATATCTATTAAAGTTAGAGCTTCTATATTAATTTCCTTAATATACTCCTCCATACTTATTTCATATCTAGAATGTATTTCTGCTTCTGTTAAAACTTTATGTTTTGTGAGAACTTCTATATTCTTTTTAGATATAAAATGAGGTAATGCTTCTGGTGTAGTTTTTAAATTAAATAATCCTCTTCTTGAAGCCTCTTTAACCCAATCATCAGAATAATTATTACCATTGTATATTATTCTTTTATGTTTCTTAAATGTTTCTCTTATAAGTTCATCAATATCTTTCTCTAAATTTCCAGATTTTTCTAATATATTAGCAAATTGAGATAAAGCTTCAGCTACTATAGTATTCATAATAATATTAGGTCCTGAAACGGATAAACTTGCTCCTACCATTCTAAATTCAAATTTATTTCCAGTGAATGCTAAAGGAGAAGTTCTATTTCTATCAGTTGTATCTTTTGTAAGTCTAGCCAAAGAATTAACTCCCATCTCCATTTCAACTTTTTCTTTGCTTTTATATTTTTTAGAATTTTCCATAGATTCAAGTATTTCAGTAAGTTCATCTCCAAGAAATATAGATATTATAGCAGGAGGAGCTTCGGCAGCACCTAATCTATGATCATTACTTGCAGTTGCAGTAGTTACTCTAAGAAGATCCTGATATTCATCAACAGCCTTGATTACAGCAACTAAAAACAATAAAAACTGTTTATTATTAGAAGGATTATCTGTAGGATCCAATAAATTTAACCCAGTATCTGAAGCCATAGACCAATTATTATGTTTCCCACTTCCATTTACTCCAGTAAAAGGTTTTTCATGAAGTATGCATGCCAAATTATGTTTTTCTGCAATTACTTTCATGAGCTCCATAGTTATTTGATTCTGATCTGTAGCCATATTTGTAACAGTAAATTCTGGAGCTAATTCATATTGACCAGGAGCAGCTTCATTATGTTCTGTCTTAGCAACTATTCCAAGTTTCCAAAGTTCATTATCAAGCTCTTTCATAAATGTAAGTACTCTAGGTTTAATAGCTCCAAAATAATGATCTTCCAATTCCTGACCTTTAGGCGGACAAGCTCCGAATAAAGTTCTTTTACAATATCTTAAATCAGGTCTTTGTAAATACAAATCTCTATCTATTAAAAAATATTCTTGTTCTGCACCTACTGTAGTAAATACTCTATTTATATCATTATGTCCAAATAGTTTTAATATTCTTTTAGCCTCTTTTTCTATTACTTCCATTGAACGAAGTAGGGGAGTTTTTTTATCCAAAGATTCACCACTGTATGAACAAAAAGCACTAGGTATACATAAAGTATCATCTTTTATAAAAGCATAAGAGGTAGGATCCCAAGCCGTATAACCTCTAGCTTCAAATGTAGCCCTGAGCCCCCCTGATGGAAAACTAGATGCATCAGGCTCACC
>NZ_JARHYI010000041.1 GCF_029258575.1 Brachyspira sp.
AAGCTATTTTTTTCCTATTATTGGCAGGAACTAAATATATCATAGTACCAGCAATATTATCCATTTCCTCCGATACTTCAACAGTGTTTTTGTCCAATTGTTTTCCTAATAAACTATAAACTGCTATTATATCATTTGTACTTATAGTATCATAAATAATATTTTCTACTTTTTGAAGATATTTTTCTGTTTTATATATAGAACTTCCTACTCCTGTATCAATATTAACAACTATAACATCAGCACTAGTATCATAAACTAAAGTGAATTTTGAAAATATTACTTTAGCTATAGCAAGAGTTATAATCAAAGTAATTATGAAAAATGTAAATACAATATATCTAAATTTTAATGTGAGTCTTAAAAACTTAACAAAAGGTTTCTTTAATATATTGAACAATTTATCCTTATCAAAATCAAGAGGATTTTTAAAATTAAATCTCTTTCTTTTTGATATTCCTGTCAACTCCTCTTTTGTTATTAAATTATTTGGAAGAAGAAAAATAGCCTGAAATATACTAACAATCAAAGCAACTATAACAACTCTAGGATATTGATTAATTAATCTTCCCATAGTTCCAGTAACAAATATTATAGGAACAAAAGATGCTACAGTTGTAAGGGTAGAAACAAACATCGGCATAAATACTTCTCCTACGGCACTTTTTGTTGCGTAAAGACCTTTTATTCCTCTTTGATGATAATTAAATATATTTTCTGAAACTACTATAGAGTTATCTACTATCATTCCAAGTACAGTTATTATTCCTCCTAAAGATATTATATTAAAAGTAATACCCGAATATGTCATATATATAAGAGAAACTGCTATAACTATAAGCATACCTAATGATGTGAATATTGCACTTTTAAAATCCAAAAATATTATAAGTATTATAAATATTATTATGAAGCCTGTTATAATATTTGAAGAAACAGCATTTAATAAATCATTAATAGTCCTTGAGTTATCAGCCATAGGAATTATTTCTATATTATTTGGAATAGTAGCTTTATTATTTTCAAAATATTTATTAACATTATCTATTGTTTTTAATATATCAGCATCTTCTTTTTTTATTATATTTATAGAATAACCATGCTTACTATTTACTCTCATATAGACACTTTTATCAACGAATAATTCTTCAACCCTAGCAACATCTCCAATCCTTACAGGCTGCCCATTGAATATAGAGCGTATAATAACATTTGTAATTGATAAAGGATCTTGAAACTGTCCTGTAGTAACTAACAATTTATTTTTTTCTTCCAAATTATCATCTGAATGAGGCTTCATACTTCCGCTTGTAGATCGTATATTTCTCAAAGATAATGACTGTATAATTTCACTTAATGAAGTATAGTATTCTCTCAATTTATAAGGATCAGCTAATATTTGTATTTCAGGATCTGTTCTTCCGTATACCTCAATATTAGCAACTCCATCAACATATTTTAATTCTTTTTCAAATCTTTTGGATATATCATAAAGTTCTTTTTCTGTTCCTTCCATGCCTTCTTTAAACTTTATTCCCAAATTATATATAGGAAGTCTATTTGCATTAGCTTCAAAAATTTTTATTTCTGAAACATCTTTCGATACATTTGGAGCATTCTGAAGTCTTCTAAATATTTCATCTTTTACATATCTGGAATCTTTAAGATCCATATCTATTCTTATAGTAAGTATTCCAGCATTTTCTATTATAATGGAATAAAACTCATCAATACCCGATATAGTTTGAAGTTCATCTTCTATTGGTATCATTGCATTCTGTTCAACATCTTCAGGAGAAGCTCCGGGATATATTACTTGTACTATCATAACATCAAAGTCAGTTGATGGAAAAGCCTCTTTCTTTATATTAAGGTAAGAGTATATACCTACAGCTAAAGTTACCAAAATAATAACATTAACCAATAATCTGTTTTTTGCAAATAGTTCTATTATTCTGTCCATATTCTAATTCCAAATTTATTTTAATTATTAAGTAAAACTAAAGAATGATAATCCATTACAGTTGTGATTATTAAATATTCTAAATTAAGAAGTTCTGCTCTAGCCTGTGATAAATCAAGTCTTGCATTTATTATCTCATCTATAGGAAGACGCCCTTGTTTAAATTTAGCATTTTGAGTATTTATTCTCGAAACAATAGAAGTAACTTCTAATTTTTTATTTTCAAGCATTTTTTTATAAACTTCAAACTCATCATAATAAGTACCTATCTGTACATCAAAATCTCTATTAACTCTATCAAAATCTGCAGTAACAGCATTCAAAGCAGCATAAGCATCTTGCATTTTTGCTTTAGCATCTCTTCCTCCAATGGGGTAGGAAAACATAAGCCCTACAAAATAATCAACATTAGTCATAGTAGAAAAAGATTTAAAATATCCATTATCATCTAAACTTGATAATGACACATTTCCAACTATAGACAAATCAGGTAATGCATTATTTTTCATTATAGATAGGGCATATTCGCTTCTTAATTTTAACTGATAAGCCATTTGTCCTTGAGTACTTTCTAAAAATGGTACTATATCTATTTTGGCATTTATAGAAGTTTCTAATGTTTGATTCCAATCATCATCATTTGGTATTATATTTTCTTCTGGTATAAAAAACTGAATATTTCTTATAACTTTTTTAAGCATTAATTCTGATTTATTTTTTGCTTCTATATATTTTAAAGTTTGTCTTTTAGCATTTTGATAAGAATCATTATCTATAACCCCGCTTGTATATCTTCTATAAACTTGATTTTCAAAACTTTTTGCTTCCTTAATCATAGCATCATATAAAGCTATTAATTTTCTAGACATTATCCATTGATAATAAATTTTCTGATATGATGTAAGTACGCTATTATCATCTATTATTCTTTTTAACTTTGCTATAGTAAGCTGATATTCTGCATCTTTTATAGGGTATCTATCAAGTTTTCCAAAAAAATCTCTCAGTATAGGCTGAGCTACTTGTATTTTTATACTTGGAGCATAATATTTAAAATCATTTGTACTTAAATTTGGAAGTTTACCATTAATTGTACCAAAAGGAGTATTTACAGGAAGTACTACATCTCCTGTTTTTAAATCACCAAAAAAACTATCATGTTTAATTTCTACAGACCATCTAGTTCCTGAGTAGGGTATAAGTCCACTGAACCCTGCACCTATTCTAAAACCATTATAATTAAAATCTGAAGTTGGTATAAAACTGTACTCATCAAAATGATTTTGTTTTCCTATAGCACCTGCTTGCAAATCAAATTTCACATCGCCTGAACTTTTGGCTTTAGTTAAATTATTTTCTGCATTGCTTTCTTGAGAGGCTGTTAATTTCATCTCGGGTATTAATATTTTTATTCTTTCCATGTATTGAGTATATGGAAGTATAACTGTTTCATTCGTTTGTGCAAAAATAAAAATATTAAAAAATAATGAATGCAAAAAAATAATGTATATTAGTTTTTTTAACACTGTTAACACCTATTGAAAAGATTGATTGTATTTTATTGTTTTTTATTTTTTTATCAAGGACAAAAAATTTACTATTGTATGATAAACTACAAATGTTATTTTTTGTAAATTAATTGATTTTAATATTATTCATCGTATTACTTTGTATTGAAAAGAAATTTAAAATTATATATAATAAAAAATATCAATAATTTATTAATAAAGTTTTAGAATATGAAAAAAAATGGTATAAGAGATGTAGCTAAAATGGCTGGTGTATCTATTACAACAGTTTCGTTTGTTTATAATAATCCAGATAGGGTTAAAGAAGATACAAGAAAACTAGTTCTGGATGTTGCTAAAAAACTTAATTACACACCTGATTTTAATGCTTCGGGATTGAGAGGTAAGACAAATTTAATAACTTTAATAGTAAATTTTAATGTTGATGAACAAAGCCATCCAACTATAAGCGAAGCCATTCCTCATATCTCAAAACATTTAACAGCATTAGGTTATTATTTGATACCATTTTTTGAACCAGAAGAAAAAGAGACTATGTATTTAAACTCTATTATTAGTAATAAACAGATTTGCGGTTCTATATTTATGGCAAGTAAAAAGAATATGAAATTATTGGACTTGTTAATAGAAAAGAATATACCTACTGTAGTTATAGGAGATTTAGAGAATTATAGCAATAAAGTATTTTGTATTGATATAGATAATTCTAAAGAAATAAAAAACTTAGTTAATAAATTATATAAACTTGGCTATAAAAAAATAGCTTATGTTAGTGGAAATATAGATTATATAGTTTGCGAACAAAGATTAAAAGGCTATTATGATTCTGTAAAAGAGAATAATATACATAGCCCTATAGTATTAGGTTATACAGAAGATGCAGAAAAGATAAAGCAAGATATAAAAAAACTTATATCAAATAAAAAAGATATTCCTGATGTTATTATTTGTAAAGATGATATAAAGGGAATATATGTTATATCCGAACTATTAAGGAATAATATTTTTCCTGGTATTGATATAGGAGTTATAGGAATAGGCGGGATATCAGCGTCTGAATATATTTACCCTAATTTAAGCTCTTTAAGTTTCTCTATAAAAAATATTTCTAAATTGGCAGTAAAGAATTTAAATGATATGATAATTAATAATAAAATAATATCTGGTCAGAAATATATTAAAACTAAATTTTTATTCAAAGAAAGCTTAAAAGAAAAATCTATTAATTCTTAATAAAAAAATTAAAAAAAATGTTTCTTCTTGTTGACAAAGCAAAAAAAATGAATAGACTTATAAATATACAAATTAAAACGTTTTACATAAATTTAAATAACTTAAATCCTTGTTTTTTGTAATTACTATATAACAATAATTTAATAAAATTTGATTATACGTTTTATATTTTTTTATCTACTAATTAAAACGTTTTACATAACTGGGCATTTTTTTAAAACGTTTTATTTCAAGGAGCCTATATGAAAAGTATTATACAGTTTATTGATAATTTTCATAAGTTTATTTGCAAATTATTAGTTAATATTGCAACAATTACATTAATCGTTATGACCATTTCTGTTGTAGTACAGGTTGTATTAAGATATTTTTTGAAATCGCCTTTGAGATGGGTAGAAGAATTTGCTGTTTATTTGATGGTTTGGATGTCATATCTATGTTTACCTTATTTGGTTTATGCTGATAAAAATGTTGTAATGGAATTAATTTATGGAAGATTCAAAAATACTAAGATAAAATATATATTTGATATAATTTATATTTGTTTTATAGTTTTTATAGCAGTTACATATCTACCTTTTTCAATATCTTCTTTTCAGCAGGGAATGAATATTAGGGCTAATCTACTTCCTATAAGTTTAGCTGTTGTAAGAGTAGTAATGCCCATATCATTATTTTTGACTATAACAGTATCATTTCAGAAGTTAATTGTTAGTTTATGTTATTTATTTGATATAGATTATGCTGATTTATTTTTGAAAGATCCTTTTCAGTCATCTCAGGAAAATGAAGAAGACAGCATAGAAGAAAATAATAATTAATTTATTTAGGAGTTTAAAAATGAGTATAATGTTTTTTATTATATTTTTGGCTTTAATGATATTAGGGCTTCCTGTTTTATTTGCTTTAGGTGCAGCTCCGTTAATAGAAGTTATTATGGCAAATCAGATGAATTTAGTATCTTCTATGTTTAATAGAATTAATATTTCTCTTGAAAGTTTCACATTGCTTGCATTGCCATTTTTTATATTGGCTGGTGCTGTTATGGGTAAAGGAAGAATAACAGAAAAAATAATAGGTTTTTCACAGGTTATGGTGGGTCATGTAAAAGGAAGTTTAGGACATGTTGTTATATTATCAGCTACATTATTTTCAGCGTTAACAGGTTCTGCTGTTGCTGCTACATCTGCTATAGGAAATATGTTAATACCTGAGATGTATAAAAATGGATTTACTAAAAAATATGCAGCTGCTGTAACTGCTGCAGCGACAGTTTTAGGTCCTATTATACCTCCTTCAGGAATTATGATAATATATGCATTTACTATGAATGTATCTGTGGGTACTATGTTTATAGCATCAATCATACCCGGTTTATTATTTTGTATATCATTAATGATAGTTAATTATATACTATGTTCAAAAAAAGGATTCAATTTTAGAAGACCAAAGGCTACATTTACTGAAAAAATTATACAGACTAAGCATTCATTTTTAGCATTACTTACTCCTATAATAATATTAGGTGGAATATATGGAGGTGTATTTACTCCTACTGAATCTGCATCTGTAGCTGTAGCTTATGGTTTAATAATAGCTTTATTGATATATAAATCTATACCTTTAAAAGCATTATTTCCTTTATTCAGAGATGTGGCTATATCATCATCATCTATATTGCTGATGGTTGCTTTTGCTACAGGATTTGCAGTTGTGGCTTCTTTATCACCTATATCTATTTTTGCTAGTAAGATAATATTTTCTTTAGGAAATAATCCATATTTAGCTTTCTTTATTGTAAATATGATGCTCTTTCTGATTGGTATGTTTTTGGATGCAGGTCCAGCTATATTGATATTTGCTCCGATATTTGCACCTTCTTTAATATCTATGGGCATAGATCCTATACATTTCGGTGTAGTTATGAGTATTAATGTTACTATTGGTTTGGTTACACCTCCTATGGGATTAGTATTATTTATGTCTTCTGATATATCAAAAGTACCATTAGAAGATATAGTAAAAGAAACATGGCCTTTTATCTTATCAGAGATAATAGTTATATTCCTTATATCATTCTTCCCTGATTTAGTAATGGGAGTACCTTATTTACTTGGAATGTAATATAAAAAGAACATATTGATAAAAATAAATATTGGAAAATGATTATGATAGATTATATAGTTTTAATATTAATTATTGCTTCTACTCATTTTATAAGTGCTTTAACTGGTTTTGGATGTACCATTATTGCTATGCCTTTTGTAATATCATTAATAGGTATATCAGCAGCAAAATCAGTATTACTGGTTATGGGTTTGATACAGCCTGTATATGTGTTATTAAAAACATTTAAACATTTAAATTTCAAAACTTGTTTAATAATAATTGGAGTATCAGCATTAGGATTACCTTTTGGATATTTGTTGTACAGCAAACTTCCTCAGCAGCAATTAATAATGATATTGGGTATTCTTATGATTTTTGCAGGAGTACTTGGAATATTAAAATTAAGAGGTTTAGAAATTAATAATATACCTAAATTGGTTGGATATCTGCTATTATTTGCAGGCGGTATAATACAAGGTGCTTTTGTATCAGGAGGACCTCTAATAGTAATTTATGCAAGTATAATGCTTACAGATAAACAGGAATTTAGAGCTACTTTATCACTTTTATGGATTATACTAAACTTTGTAACTTTTATACAAAGTATATTAACAGGTGCTTATACTCCTGAGGTAATAAAATACACTCTTATTAATATTCCTTTTTTAATAGCAGCAATAGTTTATGGAAATAAATTAGCAGATAAAATTTCCAAAAGAACATTTGAATATATATTGAATGTAGTTCTTATAGCTGCAGGAGGAATTACAATATTTAATCAAGTTAGTCAATTAATAAAGTAAAAATAAATAAAAGGAGAAAATTATGAATATAGGTTTCATAGGCTTGGGTATAATGGGAGACCCAATGTGTAAAAATATAATAAAAAAAGGTAAAGATGATAAAGTGTTTGTATATGATTTATCTGATAGTAAAAAATCAGAGTTTGAATCATTAGGAGCAATATGGACTTCATCATCAAAAGAAGTTGTAGAAAAAGCGGAAGTTATATTCTCTATAATACCAAAAAGTGAACATGTATTATCTCTTTCAAAAGAAATAATTCCTTATTTAAAAGCAGGTAAAATATGGGTTGATATGTCTACAATAGATCCTCAAGTTTCTATTGATGTATCAAAAGAAGTTGAAAAAACAGGTGCTGTTATGATTGATTGTCCTTTAGTAAAATCTAAAGCGGCTGCTATAGAAGGAACTTTGGGTATATATGCAGGTGGAGATAAATCAGCTTTTGAAAGGGTTAAAGATATTCTATTACGTATGGGGAATAATGTTATACATTTAGGTGATAATGGAGCAGGACTTGTTATGAAAGCATGTCATAATAATTTAGTTACTCAAATACAAAATGGGGTAAATGAAAATATTTTATTAGCTAGCAAATTTGGAATTGATCCTGCTACATTTGAAAAAGCTATATCATATGGTGGAGGACAAAATTTTTATTTATCAAGTAAATATCAAAATATAGCTGAGGATAAGTATGATACTGCTTTCTCTATAGAAAATATGCATAAAGATGTTTATATAGCTGATAGATTAGCTAAAGAAGCTAGTCTTAAATTGAATGGTATGGAGAATACAAAGAAAGTATATGATCATGCTATAGAAATGAATTTGGGTAAAGAAGATTTTTCAGCTACATATAAAGCTGTTAGAGATATAGCCAATAAATAATAATAATTTTTTATGGAGGATTATAAAATGAAAGGTAAAGTAAAAATAGGTTTAGTATGTCTTTTAAGAAAAACTTTTGATTATGAAAGTGCTTGGAAAGAGTTTAAGAGTAAAGAATCAGAATTAAGAAAAATAGAAAATGTTGATTGGGTTATTATTAATGAGCCTGTAATAGAAGTGGAAGAAGCAAAAAAAGCAGCTGATCAGTTATCTTCAGAATTGGTTGATGGTGTTATCATTACAAGTGGAACTTTCCATCTAGGACATTTAGCACTTATCATTGAAGAAAAAGTAAAAAAACCTGTGCATTTATGGGGGCTTCCAGAGGCTGCTTATGATGGAGGAAAAATCAGATATAATTCTGCATGCGGTATTCATTTGAATAAATCTAATCTTTTTAAAGCAGGTGTTAAATTCGTGCATCATATTGTTGCTCCATTGCCTGATATTGATTGGATAGATGCTTTAAGAATGGTAAAAGCAATGGAAATAGCAAAAATAGCTTTAGTTGGTTCAAGAGCTCAAGGATTTTTTAATTTAGCTTTTGATGAATTGACAAGCTTTAAAAGTACAGGTGCCATGTTGGAATATTATCAAATAGCTGATATGTATAATCAGGAAGTAAGCGATGATGAAGCTAAAACGTATTTAGAAGAAATAAAAGGATTCTTTAATTGTGATGATGTTAATGATGAACAAATTAAAAAAGTTGCAAGATTATGTGTATCTATCAAAAAATTTGTTGATTCTAATCATATAGATGCTTTAGCTGTTAGATGCTTGCCTGAATATGCTCAAAGCTATGGAATATCTCCTTGTGCTGCTATGTCAATAATAGCTAAAGAGAAATACCTTTTAGCATGTGAAGGCGATGCTATGTTGGCTTTAAGTATGTTAATTTGTAAAGCTCTTGATATAGAAACTCCTTATTCTGCTGACTTCTCTCAAGTTGATTTTGAAGAAGATACTGCTTTATTATGGCATTGTGGAGTTGCTCCATGTAACCTTACAAATAAAAAATGCACTCCTACTTTAGATACATATTTTGCTGGAGGAAAAGGTGTTACTACAGGATTTGTGTTGAAAGAGGGTAATTTTAATATTGTACGTATTGATAGTGCTTTAGGAAAAACTAGAATATTTGCAGAAAAAGGTAATGCTGTATATATGGATAAACTTTTAAAAGGTACTTATGCAAAAGGAAAATTTAATAAAGGTGTTAAAGCTGTATATGATACTTTATTAGATAATGGTTTTGCTCATCATGTTGTTATGGTTTATGGTGATTATATAAATAAATTTAAATTATTATGCAAAATCAAAGGCTGGGAATGGATTGAAGCATAAGG
>NZ_JARHYI010000049.1 GCF_029258575.1 Brachyspira sp.
AAAATTAATTCTCTTAATCTTAAAAAATAATATGATGCTGTTGTTTTATTAACACCTATTAAAACAGAAGCTGTTCGGGCTGTAGTTCCTGCAACAAAATGTTCTATTAACTTTAATTGTTTTTCTCGGCTTAATTTACTTCGTTTCATAACTAAATTATAACAAATTTTAGTTATCTAGGACAGCCCCAAAAATAATTAAGGAAAATATTTATTTTAACGAATTTAAAAAAAGTATGGAAAGCGGTACAAGTTTCAAAATTTTCTTTAACAATAAAAATCGACACAATAAAAAATCTAGTATGCGTAAAAAACATACTAGATTTTAAACAAAATCAATTTTTCAAAATCTCGAAAATAATAACAGCAGATAAAAAGTTTTTTTATAACTTTTTTAATATAAATCTGAGCATATTCTTTAACTATTCATTAGTTAAAAAAATAACAAATCAATACAATACAAATTTATATTTCATAAAATCATTTGAGCAGTTCTTTGCTTTAATAAAAAAATCAAAAAAATATTTATGCGGAGCAGTGTAATGACTACGGAAAGAACAGAAGTAAAAAGCGAATACTTAATAGCAACGTACGGAGATTCTATGCTTGACAGAGGTTTTACCTCTATACCGAATACATTAATTTATTACAGAAAAAGATTAGGACTTACATCAACTGAGTTTGAGTTCATAATCGCTGTAATGAGTTTAAGTTGGAAAAAAGAAAAAGAAATCAGAGATAAAGAAATCAATCCAGCAGAGAAACATTATTACAGACAAAGACAGAGCTTGTATGCAAAAGGATACTTAACTTTTGAAAGCAGGAATGTTTACAGAGGCGATAGATTTGCAGGAACAGGGACAGTATATAATTTCTCAGGATTAAAAAAAGCTATAGAGCTGCTAGTTGAAGAAGACAGAGCAATACAAAATATGGATGCACCTGTAGAGCAGAAATATGATGAGCCTAGCTTGTTTAATGAAGATGTAAATACTGAATCTTTACAGCCTCAGAAATTAATCAAAGAGGAAAAAGAAAAAAGTGAAGAAGAAAAAACTTCAGAAGAAAAAGAAGATGATAAAAAGCAAGAGGAGTTTTTAGAAAAATATAATGAGCTTCATAAAGAATTAATAGGCATTAAAATAAATCATAAATACCATAAATTATATACTAACTTTTTAATTGATATATTCAAAAAACGTGTGCATGATAATTTTGATGAAGCCTTATCTATAGTAAAGTTTAATTTCTTAAAATTGCCATTAAATAAAAGATACTCATTGAAACTGCAGGATTTATTAAAAATGGCTTTATGTCAAAAAAATGAAAATCCAAAAAATAATTACAGCAAAGAAAATAAAACTCAAAGCGAGGAAACAAAAAAATATTCAATACCAAGCGGAATTGATAAATTTAATGCTTTATTAAATGAATTAGAAAAAGGAGGAAACATTGATGAAGCGTATGCTAAAATTGCAGATTGCGGATAGCAGTTACTGCCTGCAAAGCTATAAAAAATATTTGGAAGAATTAAAGAAAACAGCAAGGGATGGCAAAGATCCGCACTGTACTAAATGCGATGAGTACGGATTTGTAAAAACTACTAATTCAGAAATATTTTCTGCAAGAAAAAATCTAGTTCCTATTATGTGTCATTGTGTGAGCGATGAAAAAAGTCAGATAGAAAGAAAACTAGAAGATTTAGAAAAAATAATAAAAAAATACAATAATGTATTTAATAAATTAGACAACGATATGACACTAAATATTTTTGCAGATAGATTTAATAATCAAAAGTTAGTAAGCAGTATAAAAAAATATTTAGAATTGGGAAGTATGAACTCGCTGTATATATTTGGAGAAAGCGGAAGCGGTAAAACTACAATGCTAAAAATGTTATGGCAGATATATGCTATTAATAATATTAAAGCATTGTATATGAAAGCATCTAGTTTTGAAGATATGCATAAAAACTTATTCAATAGAAATGCACAGGACAGATATTTGAAATCAAGTATAGATGCGAAAATAGAGAATATAAAATTTGCAGATATTATTATGATAGATGACATTGACAGCATAGGCTTTCATTATGCAGCTGAAGGATA
>NZ_JARHYI010000134.1 GCF_029258575.1 Brachyspira sp.
ATAAATCCTCAGAGTTGGAAGATCAGATATTGAAAGATAAAGAAGAATTAGAAAGTAAATTAATCTCTATTAAAGATAATTTATTTTCAGTATCTGGTAAAAATGAAAGTATAGAGCATTTATTTAATGAAGAGTTAAAGAAATTAGATGAATTATTTAATAGGGTTCATAATGATAATGTAGAGTTTAGAGATAGATTAGAGAAGCGTATAGAATATTTTGAAGATACTTGGTCTGATAGTACTAAAATTAGAAGTTTGTATGCTTCTGAGATGAGAAACGAATTAGAAGAAGTTAAGAAAGAAACAGAATTGAAATTCGAAAATTATTTGAATGATTTGAATAATAAAATAGACTCTATTAATGAAGATATATCTGTTTGGAAAGATGATAATATTAATAATTTGTTATCTCAGCTAGAAAATGCGAAGAAAGATATATCTGATTATTTAGCATCTACAGATGATAATAAAAATAAACTTATATCTGAAGTATTGGCTAAAATTGAAGAGAAAGAGCATAGTATCTATTCTAATATAGATTCTAAGATATTAGAGATAGAAGAAAGATTATTAGATACAGATTCTAAACTTAATAATGATATAGCATCTAATTTAGATAATCTTCATACTATGTTAAATGAAGCAGTATCTAAATATGATGAAGAGATAAAGAATATTGAAAGCTATAGAAATTTAGAGTCAGATAAATTACTAGAAGAATCACATAGTCTTATAGATGAGATAAGAAAAGGTTATGAGCATTATTCTAATTTGATAAATGATACTTATAATAATTCTTTGAACTCTTTAAAAGATTATAGTAATTCTGTTAAGGAAGAGATAGAGAAAGCTAGAGAAGAATCAGAGAGTAAACATTTATCTAATGAGAAGAATTATATAGATAATTATTTGAAAGATTATTCAGATAAGATGGATAAAGAAGTATCTGATAAGATCAATGTTTTAGAAGAAGCTAAAGTACAATTAGATAATATTGCTAAATCTTCTTTTAGTACTTTGGAATCTAATATAGAGAATGCTATTTCTAAGTTTGAAAAAGAATCTAATGAAAAACTTTTAGAAGTCATTCATAGATTAGAAAAAGATTCTAAAGAGATAATCTTTAATAAGAATGAATATAGCCTTTATTTATCAGAGCAGTTAGGCATTATCAATAAGAAGATAGAAGATGAGATGTCTAATGTTCTTAATAAGGTTAATGATGATTTATCCAATTTATCAGATAAGGTTTATTTTGATATAGGTGGCTTAAATAGTAAATTAGAAGAAGAAGTTAATAAAGTTAATGATAGATATGAATCTTTAAGCCGAGATTTTGATGAAGCCTTAGAGATGATAAAGGGTAGTATTTTAGATAGAGATGAGCTTATAGATTTACAGAGTTCTGAGAAAGATTTATTATCTAATAGAATAGATGATATAAAAACAGAGTTTGATATTTTGAAGTCAGAGCTTTTGAATAATATGAGTAATAAAGAAGATATTTCCTCTCTCTTTGAAGATGAGAAAGATAGAATAGAAAAAGCTTTTGAAGAGTTTACTAGTGATTTATTGTATAGAGTAAATAATTCAGAGAGTGATATTAATTATATTAAAGATTTACTTTCAGATGATAAGTCTATTATTTTAGATCATATTAATAGATTGAAGGAAGAGATAGATAGTATTCGAGCAGATGAAAGTATAACTGAGTTAACTTTAGAGAAGAATAGTTTAGAAGAGTCATTTAATTCTATTAAGGAAAATTTCTCCAAGTTAGAAGATTTAGAGAATAGTTTCTATCAATTGAAAGATGAATATTCTAATGATTTGAGTTCTTTAAGTTCTAATGTAGAGTTATTAAACAGCTATATAGATAGTATGAAGAATAATATTAATGAATCATTAGATAAATCCTCAGAGTTGGAAGATCAGATATTGAAAGATAAAGAAGAATTAGAAAGTAAATTAATCTCTATTAAAGATAATTTATTTTCAGTATCTGGTAAAAATGAAAGTATAGAGCATTTATTTAA
>NZ_JARHYI010000117.1 GCF_029258575.1 Brachyspira sp.
TTTTTTTTCTGCTGTGTATTATATTGTTTCATAGATATTCCTTTTTTTTATTTTTAGCAATTTAAATTATAAGGAATATCTGATTTTTTTAAACTAAAAGTGTGCAATATCTATGGAACTTAAACAATTATTAGTATTTTTTAGTATTGTAAGTATAGCTTTTTCGCAATATTATTATTCTCCAAGCCCAAGAGTAGGTAATGTGAAACCATTTGTACCGCCAAGAACTAAAACTACAATACCTCTTTACACTTACAAAAATGATTTAACATCTCCAAGATATTCAAATCCTGGCTATACTAAAAGCTATTATAGAAATGGAAGATTTCATTATTTTGGAAATGGATATATGAGTTATAGAGAAAGACAGAAGTTAAAGGAAATAGATGGAAGATATTCACCTAGATATAGAATGCTTGAAAATGAAATGCGTTTGAATAATTCTGCTATAAAATCTCAAATATATCAAAGAAATCCAAATAATAATGTTATAAATAGTGCTGTTAATGATAATTTTAGAATAGAGATGGAAATGCAGATGATTAGAACTTTAAGAGAATTGGATATAAACAGACATTTCAGATAATAAAAAGGTGTATTAATAAAAATGATATTATTTTTTATCAATAATAATCTCTATAATATTTTTTATAATCATCTTCATCATTACTTTCTTCATCATCTTCAATATCTTTATAATTATTATCAAAAAATTCAAACATGCTATTAATGAATTTATTGCTTATATCCAAATCTCCAAGATGTATATAAAGAGGATTTTCAGATATTATTCTTCCTTTGAATTTCTTTAAATAATAACTTTGAGGATCTTTCAAATATATAAAAAGATAGCTTCCTATAATATCTAAATCTTCTATTTCTTTCCAAAGTACATATATATAACTTTTTACAAGAAGATTGTTATAATATATTCCTTTATCATCTAGTATAAAACTAGCTTTTTTAAAAAATATACTTCTTATCAAAATTATAGATAGTATAATCACTCCAAACATAAAAAAAGATACTACAAATATAATAGCAGCTTTCATATCACTATCAGTTTCTCTGGTAAAAAGTACATGAGTTAAAAGTACAGTAGTAATTAATCCTATTATCATCACAGCAAAAAATCTCATGTTATTAATATAAACTTTAATAGAAAATTTACTCTCTGAAAATAATTCATGTACATCTTTCATAGTTTTAAATCTCCTTCATAATTATTATTCTCAAAATAATATGTGATGAGATATATTAAAGTATCTCTTTTCATTTTTAATTCTGATATATATAAAACAATAGGTTCTTCATTATTTTTTTTATTTTCTAATAATCTGCTTTCTTCTTTTAGATAAATATATATAAATGTTTTTGAAGAAATTATTTCTTTAATATCTGTCCATTTAATAGATATATTTTTATTTTTTAACAGCATATAATATTTTATACATTTATCATCTAATATAATTACAGGTCTTTGTGATTTTAGCCATTGCAAAATAAAAATTAAAAGATATATAGTAAAAAATATTAATATAATAATACTTATAATCTCTTCTTTATATTCTTTTCTATTGATAAATAAGAATATAGCTATTAATATAAAAATTAAAGCCATAAATGTAAGCATGGATAATTTTCTTTTATTTATATATATTTCAATCTTTGGGAAAGAGTTTTCATTATTAATTAGTATTTCATTATTAGTTAATTCTTCATTCATAAAAAACACCTATAATTTATTTATATATCAAGTATTATAATAATTCAATAGTTTATAATGTATTTATTGCTATAGTATGATTTAAAATAATTAATGAAAAATTTTGATAGAAGTATATGTAAGAATAAAAAATAATTAATACTTTTTTTATTGCTTTATTTCAATCCCCACCCTTTATATTTATTGTTTTATTTTGTTATATGAAATTTTTTTTATATTTTTTATCTATTTTTGCAATTATAAAACCCACCCTAAATTTTATTATGTTTTATAATTTTTATACATAAGGAATATATATCTATTAATAATAACATTTAAATTATATAAATAAATTTTGTTAAATTTGCAGTTAAATAGATAAAAAATTTTATTTTTAATTTATATGACTTATAAAGCTTTTATAAATTCATCAATATTTTTTGTCCTTGAACTTTTACAATACGGACATTTTTGTTTATTTAGTTTTATTATCAATAAATTTATAGTATGTTTCTTTCTTCTTACTGTGAATTTTCTTTTGCAGCTCTTACATTGATAAAAATATGGAGGTTCATCTAAACGCATAAAAATATCCTTACAAATTATACTTTTATTTATTATCGTAAAACTTTGAATTTTATTAAGAGTTAATATTATGATATAATACCAAAAGCTTAACAACCCTAGAATAACTCTTAATTCCATCTTTTTGATTATTCGCTTTTAAATATGTATCATTAATTTTTTGGCTTACTCTTGATAAATGCCCCATATAGTTCTGCCAAAATTCATAATATTTTTTTATTTCTTCTTTGGTATCATTATTTAAATTTGACATTAAATGAGCATAGTTTTCATCTCTTTTAACTTCATTTAATACATATAATAATGCTTCAAAATTGGCAGAATACCTTATGAAAGGATCTGTATGTTTAGAGCATGCTACATACGATATAAAATTAGCTTCATCTTCATAGGCAATACCTATTTGATGTGATATTTCATGTCCTATAGTAAATGGAATTGAAACGCTAGGAATTAATATATTTACATTAGCCTCAGATGTAAAAGGTGAGTATATACCAGTTATTTGCAAATAAAGAAATATTTTTGATATCATTATAGGTTTAGTTCTTGAATAATTCATTTCCAAAAAAGGAAAATCTTCAAACACCTTATTATATTCAGCCTCTACCATTCTATTTAAAGCCTGATAATTGGTGTTAATTTCTTTATACTTCATTTCATGTTTTATATTATTAATATTTTTTATTAAAGTATCAGCTAATGTATATATATCATTATCATTTATATCTCTAGTATGATAATTTTCTATTAAAGGAAGTCTATGATAATTTAATCCCCATACCAAAATAAATACTATATATAAAATAATCATAGAAGATACAAATATATATAAGAAATTTAATGCTGCTTTAGTTTTGTTTGCTAATGTATTTATGTTGGCATTAAAGAAGGATTTCTTCATTGCTATTATGAAGAAAATAATGATCGCTACCACAAATAAAAATAACAGTAATTCCCCAATAGAAAAACTAAAATTTGAAGATATTTTATTAATTGTTCCAGATATTTTTTTATATAATGATCTAGAATAAAAATTTTCTATAAAATTTTTTGATAAAGTTATGATTTTTAATACAAAAACAATAAAAATAAGAGATAATATTAATGTGATTTTACTTTTCATCTTAATAATATTATACAAAAAAAGCAAAAATTGTAAAGCTATAATCTTATTTCATTTTTTTGATATCAGCATCCATTTTCTTCTTCCAAAGATCATACATTTTTTTCTTCTCTTCGGATTCTTCCATTTCATTCAAGTACACATGTATTCTTCTAAGTGAAGCTATGATATTTAGAGCCATTTTCATATCATCTAATCTTTTATCCTGAAGTTCGTATTTAGTTCTATAGTGTTCAGCGGCAGCAGCTAGTAATTTTTTTACTAATTCCATGAGTTTTACTCTGAATTTATATCCTTCAATTTCAGGACTTAATTCTTTAATATAGCTTTTAAAATCTATAATATTTTTTGCTATAACTGCAAATCTAGCTTCTATTTCTATAAAGTTTTGAAGCCATTTAGAATTTTCTCCATAGCAGTATTTAAAATAATCTATAATATATCCAAATGAACAAATAAATTTATATCTCCATTCATCGGATAATTTATCTTTGAAATATTCATGCATTTCTTCATTTAATGAAAGTGAATTATCAGTATGATTTCCAAATACTTCTTCCAAAAGCATAATAGCTTTATTTATATACCTTCTTCCATCATTAAGCTGATTATCGGAACGCACATCTATATGTTCTATTGCTATATAACAAATAGTAGCAACAAATGATGATGCTTGAATATAAAGTACAGCAGCCTCTATCTTTTTATTTGCTATTTCAAAATCATCTTCCAAAGTTAGAAGATCTTTTTCCACTTTTACCAATTTAGATTCTACACCTGCAAGTAAATTCTTGTATTTATTTTGCATTCTAGTACATTCGGCTTTTGCAGCTTCGCTTATTTTTGCCATAATTTACATCTCCACGCTATTTATTATCGGAAAATAATTTTTAATTGTTTAAATTAATAGGCATAGAAACAAAAAAAGTAGTTATTTTGAAATATTCATTTATACTTTTTATAATCATGCTTCCTCTATGAGCTTCAACTATTCTTTTTGAAATAGCAAGCCCTATTCCTACACCATGACTTTTTGTTGTGAAAAAAGGTGTAAATATCTTCTCGGCTACTTCAGGTTCTATATATGAATTTGTATTTTCTACTATTATATCAATAATAGAATCTCTATAAGCATTATCATCAAATACTACGCTTATAAAAGAACCTTCTTCATTATCATTGATAGCCTCTATAGCATTTATTATAAGATTGAATATTACTTCATTCATTCTATCATAATCCCATCTTACAATATCTTTTTTAGTTACTTTTACAGCATAGAATTTTATATTTTTTCCGCTTTTTTTAATATATTCATTTGTCAAAATAGTGAGATATTTTATCATATCATCAATTTTTATATTATCAACTTCCAAATTAATGCTTTTGGCAAATGATAAATTTCTTTTTAAATAATTTTCTAAATTTTCTACTTCATTCGCTATTATTTGAGCATAGTTTTTAATGTTTTCTTCTTTACTTACTTTAACAAGCCTATTAGCAAATCCAGCAATAGGTACTATAAAGTTTCTAAGATTATGAGCCATTGATGAACTCATTTCTCCTATTATAGCTAAACTTTTTAAATCCAATAAAGTTTTTTCAGCAGCTTTAAGAGCATTATTATTTTTTTCTATTTCATTATAAAGAGAAGAGTATTCCAAAGCAACAGCCGCCTGCCTTCCGAACATCTTCAAATAATCTAAATCATCTTCAGGTATAGGCTTACCATTATAAGGATTATCAACAACTATCATACCTATACAATTTGTAGCATTCATTATAGGTATAATTGCAAAAGGGCAGTCCCCGAATATGTCAGTATACTTTTTTATCTGATATACATCTTCATCATTTATATTAACAATATTAATACTTTTTTTATTGTTGTATACATCAAAAAATAATTTGCAGTTTTTATTATTTGGTATAACAGTATTCAAAAATCTTTGATTCAAATCCCAAGAATCTTCCATACTCCTTTTATCAAAAGAAAGCATTAATTTTTCTCTTAAAGCATATTTATCCAAACTTTTCATATTACTCCATATCATACCAGCATCTTGGGAATTTTTAGGAGCAACACACATTCTTCCTCTAAATACATTGAATTCTTTATCATAAAGAAAAGCAAAAGCTCTATTAAAAGCAAATACATCTCCTATCGTTGTAATAGTAAGAAGCAGAAATAATATATCTTCAGTTTTTGAACGTTCTAATAAAATATTGCTTATATCGTATAAAGTGTTCAAACGAGACATATGTTTAGTATTTTTTTCATTTGCTTTGCTTAATTCCACTATATTATAGTGTTCAGACATTCTGCTTGCTATATTTGCCAGAAGAGGGTTGAATAAATTAGAATCATTAAAATCAAAATCACCTAAAGGATTTTCAGCATCTGGTATCTTATCTATAACAGCAATATATCCGAAACAATCTTTTTTGGTTGGTATTCTATTAAACAATATTGATCTGTTTATAATGCCTTTGAATTTATCATAGTATTTATTTTTAGCAACATTGTTTATATAAAATATACCATTATCCCAATATTCATCAGAATATATTTTGTCTTCAAATATAGAATAGTCAAAATAATCTGGAAATCCAAAACTAGATCTTGTATAAAAATTATTATTTTCATCTATTAATCGAATAAATGCTTTACTTGATGTGAAAATATTTGCTATATCAGCTGCTAGATTATTTAAATTATTTTCAAAATCATCAACATCGCTTAATTTTAAATATAATTCTCTAACTAATTTTAACTGTTTATCTCTTTCATTATATGTAACACTTTGAAGCACATTATTGGCATATACAGCAAAATGACCTATAACATTTTTTATTTCTTCTATTATTGAATTGTAAAGCTCTATTTTATTTTCTTTATTTCTAAATACTACAACGCCTATAGGATTTGCATAGAAAAATATAGGAAGTATAAACATAGAAGAATAGTTAGAAAATACTTCCATATCTGTATGATTAATATTATCCCCTATAAATATTTTTTGTTCATATAATACATCTTTACAATGATTTGCTAATATTGGAAAATCTACTTTACATACATAGTATCTGTCTATACCATATACTCCCCTTAATATAAGATAATCACCCTTTGGAAAGTATACTTCCCCGCAATCGAACCCATAATACTGACAAGTTTTTTCTAAAAATAAATCGACAACTCTGTCTATTTCATTTGTATTTTCTGCAAAAAGCAGTCCCATAGATAAATCTGAAAAAAAACTGTCTATTGATTTTCTATCTTCCATAAAATAAACGCCCTATAATTCTAACCAATATGTATTTTTTAAACAGTAAATATTTTTAATTGATACGGCAATATTTCTATAGTATCATTGATATTCTCTATTTTATTTTCAAAAGATATATCTTCTTTTATACCATATTTCACCGCGTTCAACTCCCCAATTTTAGATGTTATATTAACTATAATAAGAAGTTTATCATTTTCATCTAAACTATATTTATAAAATTTTCTAAAAGGACTCTTTTCTTTTTTTTCTTTTTCATAATATTCATGACTATGTTCATTATTATTTTCTTTTTTTAATTTATCGAGTTCCTTTTTTTCTTCTATATCTATAGAAACTATTTTACCGCAATTGGCAAGTATACTATTATTTTTTATATAATTAGTCATGTTCTTTATGTATTCACTAAGATCATAACTTATATTTTCATAGTCCATTTCATTTCCACCTACAACATTGCATCTTTTGAAAAATCCGTATTCATCTCCAGTTGTAATCATCCACATATCGCATACTATAGCTGTAAATAGGAATGTTTGTTTTACCTTCCAAATATTACCGTCATATTCAGAAATAAGTCTTTTTGTGTCATGATTACTAGGGAAAGCTATTTGTCTGCATTTCTCTCTTGCAAGATCATACTGTTCTAAAAACCATTCGCTCTCATAATCCCACCATTTAGCACTGCTTGCTACATAATTAAAACCAGCATCTATTAATTTTTTGGTATCTTTGATAGAACAACCCAAGCTTTCTGCAAAGAATATTACTTCATTATTTATTTTTTTAGCATTATCTATTAAATATTTCCATAATTCTTTAGGTACTTTATAAGCAGCATCGCATCTAAACCCCATAAAACCCAAATTAAGATTATGTTTTATTAAATCATTCCAATAATACCATATAGGATTTAATATTTTATCATAATTTATTTGAATTTCTTCATCTTCTTTTTCTTCATTATTATTTTCATCTTTTTCATTAGGATCCATTTTATTATTGAATATAGCTAAATCACCCCATTCAATCCATTGTCCATTATCCCAAGCTCCTGGAGATTGTAAAGCACCATCTTTTGTTTTGTACCATTCAAAATGTTCTTCTGCTAAATTACAGTCTTTAGATGAATGGTTGATAACTAAATCTATCATTACTTTTATTTGTTTATTTTTGCAATATTCCAGAAAAACTTTCAATTCTTCTTCGGCGGTATTTTTATCAGTACTGCTGAAAAAAGCAGGGTTATATTGATAATAATTTTTGGTGGCATATAAACTTCCGCTAAAACCGGGATATGTTATTGGATTAATATATACCCATTCAAATCCCATTTCTTTAACTCTGTCAATATGACTGTACCAATTTTTTATATGCCCCAAGAGAGGCGGAAATAAATTATATCCAGATGTTTTCATATATAAATTATATATAAATAATAAAAAAAAACAACTTTTTATCATATTTTTGTGATTATATTTTATAATTCTATATAATATATTTATGTGTTATTATACAATAATATTATTATATGATTTGTATATATTATTGATTTTAATTTTTTATATTATATAATTATAGAGTATAAAAGTGTATCATTATTATTAGGTATAAGTTTTATGAGAGTATTAGTTTATGATTCATCTATGCAGATAAGAGATAGTTTTATCAGTATACTTATTACTGCAGGATATGAGGTAGTTGCTGTAAAGGATAAAAATAATATTTTAAGTATGTTTGGAAAGCTTCCGTTTTCTATTGCTATTATAGAAGCCGATGAAAATGATGAAGATATGTGCAATATACTTGAAAAAATTTATTTAGATGACAGATACAGTAATGTTCATGTTATAGTTCATGTTGAAGATCCAAGCAGAGAATTTTTTACTAAGATGATGAGAATAGGAGTTTCTGGTTTTTTATTAAAGCCTTTCAATGAAAAAGAGTTTTTGAATAGATTTAAGCTTTTAATAGAAAAAGCTGGAGTTAAATCTAAAAAATTAAAGCATATAGTTGTAAATAATTTAGATAATTTCAAATTGGTATTCAGACATGAAGGTGCAAGACAGATTCTTCATGGTATGATAATAGAAATGTCTCCTATAGGATTAAAATTTATTATGCCTCCTAATGAGCCTGATATAGAAATAGGGGATTCTATAAAAAATGCTTCTATGTCAATTAGTTCTTATAAAATTAGTTTCACTATTAATATCACAGAAAAGATTGGAAATGAATATATAGGATTATTTGAAGATTTATCTGTTTTTAATTCTAAATTAATATGTAAATTTATATATGATAAATATGTTGAAAAAATAAAATAATTAAATGGGGATTTTTTATTATGATAAAAGCTTTAACAATAGCAGGATTTGACGGTTCAGGAGGAGCAGGAATACAGGCAGATTTAAAAACATTTTCGGCTTTGGGTTGTTATGGAATGTGCGTACTTACTGCATTGCCTGTTCAGAATACTCAAGGAGTAAGAAACTGCTATGAGATAGATATTAAAGCTATAAAAGAACAATTAGAATGTATATTTGATGATATTACACCTGATGCCATTAAAATAGGAATGCTTTTTAATAGCGATATAATAAAATTAGTAGCAGAGTTTCTAAAAAATAATGCAAAGGATATACCTATAATAGTTGATCCTGTAATGGTAGCAAAAAGCGGAGATAGACTTCTTTTGGAGGAGGCGGTAGACAGTTTAAAAAAATATATACTTCCTATTTCAACCATTGTAACTCCTAATATACCAGAGGCTGAAGATTTAACTCTAAAAAAAATAAAAACTGATGATGATATGATATCTGTTGCTAATGATATACTTGATATGGGAGCTAAAAATGTTATGCTTAAGGGCGGACATTTAGAAGGAGAATTGTCAAGAGATTTATTTATGAACAGAGATAATAAAGAGTTTTTGGACGCTTTAAGAATAGATACAAAAAATACCCATGGAACAGGCTGTACTCTTTCTGCTGCTATATGCAGTTATATAGCACATGGAAAAACTCCTCTTGAGGCATCTAAATTGGGAAAAGAATATTTATTTAATGCCTTGAAAGCAGCCAAAATAGATAGTGTTGGTAAAGGTCATGGTCCTGTTCATCATTTTTATGAGGCTTGGAAACATTTAAATATATAATTTTATGCAATATGAATATTATAAATTTTCAATTATTATTAGCATAATCGCTAAATTCTTGTCTTAATTTTTTTACTAATAGTATTTATTAATTCTTTATTATCAAATAATTCTTGATCATTCATTTTTAATTTCCATTTTAATATGACTTATTTTTTATATGTTTTATAATGTATAAAATTTCGGTCTTTTTGTTTCTCACCGTAACAATAAAAGAACAGTGGGTTGTGGCAAAGCTACAATTATAAATAATGGGACTTTATCTTATCAATAAAATCCCATTTATAATTATGAATATTCATTATTTATTTTACCAAACTAGAAAAATCAAGCATATTCTTGAAAATTTTATCTACTGAAGAAAGTAAGGCTATACGATTATTTTTGATTTTTTCATCATCTACATTAACCATAATATCTTTAAAGAATTTATCCAATGGTTCATAAAGACTTGCCAATAAAGCAAATGTCTTTTCATATTCCTTATTTTCCATAAGTTTATTAACTTCATTTGATTTTTCTTTATATATATTGTATAAAGATTTTTCAGCTTCTTCTTTTAATAAAGATTCATCTAAATTGGTATCTTTTGATGATTTAATAATATTTTTTACTCTCTTGAATACTAAAAGAAGATTTGAGAATAATTCTTCATTTTTCTTTCTGAAAGCATCAATAGCTTCTATTTTTAAGTAAGCATCATACATATCATCTATACCAGTAGAAAGAACTCCAGCAATAGAATCTTTAGCAAAGTCAATATCATTTTCAAAACGCGATTTAAAGAATTCAAATATATCTTTTATCAAATCTTCGCTTTTGTTATTTCTAGCATTTTTAGGCATAGAGTTAATAGCATCTTCTATTAATTTTTTTAGATTGATATGATTTTTAGATTTTATAAGTATATTTATAATACCTAGTGCCTGTCTTCTCAAAGCATTAGGGTCTTGAGAACCAGTAGGTATATCTCCAACATAGAAACCTGCTGCTATATTATCCATTTTATCAAGTATAGCTATAGCCTTTCCCGTATCATTAGAAGGTATTTCATCTGCCGCAAATAAAGGTCTGTACTGTTCATTGATAGCCAAAGCAATATCATCATTAAGATTCATAGACTTGGCAAAATAACTGCCCATTATACCTTGAAGCTCTGGGAAATTATAAACCATATTACTTACCAAATCAGATTTCATATATTTAATAGCTTTAAGTATATTCTCTTTATCTTTTTCATAGCCTAATAATTTTATTAATAGTTCAGAATTTTTTTCAAGCCTTTTTACTTTATCAGCTACACTTCCTAATTCCTTTCTAAACATAAGTATTTCAAGTCTTTCATTCATCTCATCCATACCTTTTTTAATATCTTCTTGGTATAAGAATCTTCCGTCTGAAAGTCTTGCTGTTAAAACTCTTATATTTCCTGCTATTATTTGAGGAGTTTTAGGCTGATTTGCTGTTATTATAAATAGATTAGTTAAAGTACCGTCCTTTTTGCATAATGGGAAATATTTCTGATGTTCTATCATTTCACTTGTTAATACTTCTTTAGGTACTTCCAAGAATTTAGAGTCAAACTCTGCAGTAAGAAGATAAGGCTCTTCTGTTAAATCAACAACTATTTCAGATACTTTTTTCTTTGAAACAGCTTCATAACCATGTTCTTTTTCAATATTTTCTAATTGATTAATTATATTTTCTAATCTTTTTTCTCTTGATACAATTACATGCTTTTCTAATAGAATTTTTTCATAATCTTTAGGATTATTTATTTCAGCAAATTCAGGAGATAGAAGTCTATGTCCTGTTATTTTATTATTAGTTTCTATTCCCGCAATTGAAGTTTTTATAATTTCATTTCCGAATAATGCTAATATATTTCTAATAGGGCGTACGAATGCAAAATCTTTATTTCCCCATCTCATTTTCTTTTTAAAGTCTATAGAGGCAATTATATTTTCTAATTTTTCTTCAAATAATTTTTTAGTTTCTATACCTTTTTTTTCTTTTTTTACAAAAATATTTTTTTTTCCATTTACTTCTTTTATATACGGTTTATCAAATGATTCATTTTCATCTATATTTTTTATAGCATTTACATCAATATTATGAGATTTTAAAAATCCTTCTCCAGCTTTTGTCGGAACGCCATCTTTTACTGCACTTTCAAATAAAGGTCCTCTAAATTCTATAATTTCATCTTTTGATTTTTCTTCAACATCTTCTGCCAATACTGCTAATCTTCTTGGAGTAGTATATGAATTTATACAGTTGAAATTAACGCCGTTATTTTTCAATGTGTTTTCTACTATCTTTTTGAAACTTAAACTTGCATGGTATGCAAAATCGGCTGGTATTTCTTCAACTAATATTTCAATAAGCAAATCTTTCACTTTAATATTCCTTAAAATAATAATATATTAATGTTTTATATTGTATATTTATAGTATAAAAAAAACAATATTTTTTATATATATATCTATAATTTTGTTAACTATTTGTTTATTTGTAAGGTTTTATTTAAAAATGATGTAATATTTAGTAAAAATAATTATTATTTGACGATAATATATAATTTAGATATTTATTTTATATAATTAATATAATAATATTAATATAAACGGAAGATTTTGTAATATGCAAACAGTAACAACTAAACAAAATATACTAATCATAGATGATGAAGAAGATATACTTATTACCTGTCAGAATATATTAGAAAGTGAAGGCTATGATGTAGTGATAGCAAAAAATTATAAAGAAGCAGAATACATTTTTAATAAAAAAAAAATAAATTTGGTTTTTTTAGATGTATGGCTTCCAGACACTGATGGATTAGATATTTTATCATATATAAAAGAAAAATATCCTTCTACAAATGTAATTATGATGAGCGGACATGCAGGAGTAGAAACTGCAGTAAGAGCTACTAAAATGGGAGCTTATGACTTTTTGGAGAAGCCTATTAGTATATCTAAACTTCTCTTAAGTTGTGATGAAGTATTCAAAGAACATAAAAATGAAAATGATAGTATTGAATATGATAATAAAGAATGTCAGAATATAAAACATAATGGAAAATATAAAATTAAGCAGAGAACTTTAGCTAAAAGTATTGTAGTAAGCGGATTCGCTTTGATGGAAGGCAGAAAAACTGCTTTGACCTTAGTTCCTGCTGAAGTTAATACAGGAATAGTTTTTATAGATATTAATACAAATACTCGTATAAAACTTTCACATGATAATATACTTTCCAAAGATAAATCAGGAGCTGTTAATTCTACAGCATTAATATCAGGAAACAGATACATAAAAACAACAGAGCATTTTTTGGCTGCTCTTCATATGATGGGAATAACCAATTTAATAGTAAAATGCGATGGAGAAGTTCCTAATGTTGATGGCTCTGCTTTAGTATTTTGTGATGCATTGAAAGAGGCTGGATTTGTTGAGCAGAATGATTATATAGAACCTATAGTTATAGATGATACATTAACTTACGGAAATGTTAATGATAATGATACTTATATAATACTTTCACCTTATGACGGACTTGAAGTTAGTCTTCGTATAGATTTTGCTGGAAGTATAGGCGTTCAGGAATATACTTATAAATTTGAAGATTTTAATCAATTCACTGAAGAAGTTGGAAGAGCTAGATCATTTAATACTATAGATAATATAGATTATGCTCAGAAAATGGGTATGGCAGGAAGCGGTATGATAGGAAGTCATATACTTCTTTGTGATGGAAAGGTTATAAATACTAAATTACATTTTGATAATGAGTTTGTAAGACATAAAATCTTGGATATAATTGGCGATTTATATATATTAGCCAGACCTATAAGAGGAAAAATAGTTGCTAATAAATCTTCGCATTCTTTTAATCATTCAGTTGTTCATGATCTTGCAAATAGATATTTATAGAGCTTTATTTGAAAAACTGTATGATTAAAAACTAATTTGAAGAGTAGAATATATGTCAGAAAGCAGACCAAGAACAAATACGGAAGAACAGAATAATATATCATTATATTTTGCTGATGCTAAAAAAGAAAATCTTTTAACTAGAGAAGAGGAAATAGAATTAACTAAAAGATTAAAAGAGGGAGATGCAGAAGCAAGATCCAAACTTATTAGAAGTAATTTGAGATTCGTAATTACAATAGCAAAACAGTATAAAAATAGCGGACTTTTACTTGAAGATTTAATAAGTGAAGGAAATTTAGGGCTTATAATAGCAGCTGACAGATTCGATCCTGATAAAGGCTACCATTTTATATCTTATGCAGTATATTGGATAAGGCAGAGTATTTTAAGAGCTATTAATGAAAAATCAAGACTTATAAGACTTCCTTTGAATAAGGCTATGGACTTGGTTGATTTGGAAAGAGCTGTACATCAATATTATTATAAAAGCGGTTATACTCCTGATGTTAATGAACTTGCTACTATATTAAATAAAGATCCTAATGATATTCTTCATATTATGTCTATGAGTACTGAGCATATTTCACTTGAGGGTGAATATAATTATGACGGTATGAAAGATAGGCTTATAGATATTATAGAAGATAAAACTTCTGTAAATGTTGAAGAGACTGCTATAAATAAAGAGCTTATGGAAGAATTAAAAACAGCTATTGAGGGCTTATCGGATATAGAAAAGCAAATCATAAATGCAAGATATGGTATAGATCAGGATAGAAAAACTCTTAAAGAAGTAGGGGAAATGTTTTCTTTCACCAAAGAGAGAATAAGACAGATTGAGAAAAAAGCATTGAGAAAAATGCATTCTCAGAAATATAGTTCTTTAAAAGATTTCTTAAAGTAAAATTATTTATTTATTTTTCTTTAATTAAGTATTTTTATAAAATTGTTATGGAGGAATATCATTTTGAAAGATGCACAACTTTTGGATATACTTAATAAATTTTTGAAAGAAAAAGATAATATAATTAATAGCTTAAAAGAAGAAAAAAAAAGAAGAATACCTAAATTCAATATTATAGAATTATGTTCCAATAATGAAGTTTATAATACAAAATTATTAGATGAGATGCTTAAAATTGATTTTATTATTGATGATAAGGAAATTAATTTTGCAAAATACTTTTCTAATTATATTATTAAAGATAAATTAAATCATAATGATATTAATATAGATAATAATATAAATGTTGATACTGAAGTAATATCAAAAAATGGAAGAAGAATTGATTTGCTTATACATAATAATGATTTTGAAATCATTTTAGAAAATAAGATTAATGCAAATGAATTAAAAAATCAATTGCAAGATTATTATAACGAAAGACTTCAGTATATTGATGAAGAGAAATTATTTATTATATTTTTAACTAAATATGGTAATGAAGCATATTCATTAAATGAAGATTTAAAATGTAAATTAGAAAAAGATAATAGAATTTGTTATTTATCTTATAAAGATATAGCTGACTTTATAGATAAATGTTTAAATGAATATTCATGTATAAAAAGTGATAATTATGTATCCGTTTATTCCGCTTTAATTCAAATAAGAGATAATCAAAAAAATATAAGTAATAATAGAGTACAGGAGAACAATATGGAAAAAAATACTGTAATAGAAAAGTTATTTAATGATAATAATATTTATGAATCATTAAGTAAAATAGATGATATTGAAGAATGTTCTAAATTATTTTTAGATGCTGCTTATTTAATTAAATCAAGAAAAATAGAATTAAGTCCTATAAAAGATCAAATAGAAATTATTAATAATACTATTAAATATTTAAGAGATAATGGTTTAGAAAATGAAAATTGCAGATACTTAAATGAAGAAATATTTAAAGGAAATATTATAAGTAATGCAGATGCAAATTCAACTCCTATTATTATTAATATAAATAATAATCTCACAATTAAATTATTTATAAACAAAAATACCTGTTATCTTACCATATTTTCAAATAGCAGTAATATTATAAGTAAATTAAATGAAGAAAAAATCAAAGAAGAAATAAAAAATATATTTGGAAAATATGAACTTAGAGAGGGAAAGAATGATCCTGAACCTGATGATTATTTATATGTTTATTATTTCTATATCACTAAAGATGATAATTATCAAGAGATAGGATATATCATAATAAAACTTTATAATTACTTGAAAGAACAAAATTTATAATATACTATGTCTGGGCTTTATATACATATCCCTTTTTGCACTTATAAATGCAGTTACTGTAATTTTTATTCTATTGTTAATATGAACGATAGGGAAATATATAGAAAATATATAGAAGCATTGATATCAGAATTAAAATTAAGAATAGTAAATTATAAATCATATATAGAAACAATATATTTAGGAGGGGGTACTCCCTCTGTATTGAATGTTCATTTATTAAAGTATTTATTAGATAATGTTTTGTATATTGTATATTCTCATAATAAAAATAAAGAGCTAATTAAAGAAATAACAATAGAATCAAATATCAATAATATTAATGAAGAGTATATAAATTTTTTGGAAAGCATAGATAATATAAGGCTTTCTTTGGGAATTCAGACATTCAATGAAAAGAGTTTGGCTATTATAAATAGGCATACGGACAAAAAAGATATTATTGAAGCACTTAAGCTTATAAATAAATCATCTTTGGAAAATATATCTCTTGATTTTATATGCGGTCTTCCTTTGAATAGTGAAAATCAAATAAAAGATGATATATTATTTTCATTTGATTTACTTCCTAAAACTAAACATTTTTCACTTTATTATTTGGAATTGACTGAATCATTAAAAAGTAAATGGAATGTTTTTTTGCCAGATGATGAAAAGTCTGTAATATATTATAAAAAGGCATCTGATACATTGGAGGGGCTTGGATTTAAAAGATATGAAATTTCAAATTATTCTATTGAAAATTATAATTCTATTCATAATAGTCATTATTGGCTTTTGAAGGATTATATAGGTATTGGAGTTTCTGCTTCAGGATGCTATAACGACAACAGATACAGCAATATAAAAATTCTTAAAGATTATTTTGATTATATTGATAAAAATATTCTGCCTATAAAAGAAAATGAATATTTGAATATTGATGATAGAAAGAAAGAATTTATATTCCTTTCACTAAGAACAGTAAAAGGAATAGATATCCATAAATATAATAATTGTTTTAATGAAGTGTTTTATGATAAGTATTGTAAAATTATTAATGATAATAAAGAGTATTTTAATATATCTAATGATTATTTATCTATAAAAAAGTCCTATTTTGATTATGCTGATGAGATTAGTATACTTTTATTTTGATTTATTTAAAGATTCTTGAAAGTTTTTATTGCTTATAAGATATTTATCAACTATTATTGCTAAGGCACTGTCTTCTTTTTTTAATTCTTTTGCTCCTCTTGTTATTGAACAAAGACTTGCATTTAAATGTTTTGCTATTTCATATTGTGGCATCTTCTTCCTCAATAAGGTGACTATCCTTAGTCTTTGCTGTATCATATCCTGTTCATCTTTAGTAAAGAGCTCCATTAAAAGTTTCTTAATAAACTCTTCATTAGTTTCAGTTGCTAGAATATGTGCTAATAGTTCCATCTTTTTTTCTCCTTAAAAATTATTGCTATAAAATTATTACTATTTAGAATACTACTATATTAAGTATAGAATAAATATTAATTTTTTCAAGTAAATTTCTTATTATTATATATAATAATGTTTTATATATTACAAATGAATGAGTATTAATGTTTTTATATAAGGTCATTTTATGAAAAAGAGTAATAAAAATTCAAAGGTAATTAAGAAGATTTCAACAAAAGAAAAAAGCAATAATAATATATTTCTAATACTTTTTGTAGTATTTATTTTTTTTGCATTATTCATACATTTTTATAATAGAAACTTTTCATCGTCATCATTAAAGAATATAAATGAAGTTGATTCTTCAGGGCTTACTATAGTGATGAAAGCATTACTTAATGAAAATGGAAAATTAACTATTAATGATATAAAGAAACTTATAAGAGATAATAGAAAAAGTATAGATTATAAAATTAGAGATAGCAGCAGTAAAACTCTTTTAATGTATGCTGTATTTTATGGTGATGTTGAAATAATAAATGATATAGTAGAGTATGGCGGTCAGATAGATGAGGTAGATAATAATGGAAGAACTGCTTTGCATTGGGCGGTTTATTATAATAAATATAATGCAGTTGTTGCTCTTATAGAACTTGGGGCTAAAGATTATATAAAAGATAATTATTCTCTTACTCCTATAGATATAGCCCAGTATGAGGGGCATGAGGAGATATATGAATATTTATCTAATTTATAATAAAATAATAATGATTTTTTGATGATGAGTTTATTGTATAAAATATATTGTAAAAAATATTTTTTAATGTTAAAATTGAACATCAATTATAGTTAATAGAAATTAATAAAATAAATTAATAAAAAAGAGGAAGCGATGAGATTTAGATGTTTAAAAAAAGATATAGTAAAATCTATTGGCGTTACTGAGAATGTTGTTGAGGGTAAAGTAATTTATAATATAGAAAGCAATGTACTTTTTCATCTTGCTGGAAATATGCTTACATTAACAGCTACTGATGGTTCTGTTTGGGCTAGAAGCAGAATAATACTTGATGATTGCGAGGGTGAGGGTGCTGTTGCAGTATATGCTAAAAAGATAAGTTCTATATTAAAAGAGATGCCAGACGGACTTATTACAATTAATGTTGAAGAGAATGAAAAAATAAATATAGAATCTGAAAATGGAAAAACTAAACACTTAATTATTGGAATGAAAACAGATGATTTTCCTGTTTATCCTGAAAGTAATGGAGATATTAGCTATATAATGCTTCCTACTAAAGAATTAGTTACTATGATTAATAAAACTATTTCTTCTATAGCTAAAGAACCTTTCAAGCCTGCTTTAAGAGGTATATGCTTTGAAAAAACTGATTCTAAATTCCTTGCTGTTGCCACTGACGGAAGAAGAATGGCTGTAATTGAAAGAGAATTTGAGGGTGTTGAAAACGGATCTTTCTCAATAATAATAGAGCCTAAAGTATTAAATGAAATACTCGTTACTGCTAATTATGATGAGGTTGAGCAGGTAAAAATGGGAGTAGATGGTCAGCAGGTTTATTTCCAAGTTGGTAAATATGATTTTGTATCAAGCCTTATAGAAGGAAAATATCCTAATTTCAGACAGGTTATACCTAAAGAATTTGCTTATAGTTTCAGAGTGAATAAAAATGATTTGCTTGATGCTATAAGAAGAATTGTTCCTATGATTAATGATGTTCGTTCAAAAAGAATGATATTAACAGTATCGGAAGAATCTCTTAAAGTAAAAGGTATTAACCAAGAGATGGGAGAATCTTTAGAGGAGATAGATATAAAATATTCAGGCGAGGAGCATTCTGTAGCCTACAATTATACTTATATTCAAGATGTTATTAAGCAGATTGATTCTGAGATAGTTACTTTCATGGTTAATAAAGATTCAAGCCCTACTATGGTAAAAGAGATAGAAAGAGAGGATTATTATTATATTATCATGCCTATGAGTATAGGTGAGGAGTAATTAATATATAAACTTCTTATAATATCAATTATAATTTTATTGTCTGTTATAAAATATTTTGATAATTTTAAGATGGTGCAGATATAAATTCTTCTGACTATCAATACAGAACTCCTTTAATGTATGCTGTATCAAACGGAAATGCTGATATAATACTTTATATTTTTGATTTTGTTTTGCATCATTAATTGTTAATTATGTATTTTCATTTCTATCGAATGTTTGTATAAATTATTCGTATCAAAATCATTATCTTCTAAAAATAAATTATAATTATAGAAAACCTATTATATTTGATTTTTCTTTTCGTATATCATAGCCTTTATATTTCAAATCGCTTAATTTATAAATATCATCATTCATTATAGCAAAGCATTTAAAGAATAAATATTATAAAGATTAAATAGTTTATCATTGATCAACTGTAAATATAACAGATCTGTTTGATTGAGAAGCATTTGTCCAAAACTCTATACTTCTATAAAAATAATCCCAAGTATATTCAAAATCTTCATCATTTAAAGTATATTCATAATCTTTTTCATCTATTTTAAAATATTTTTCTTTGAACTTTTCTTTTGTTATAGTTTCTATTTTTTTAGCTATATCTTTAACCATATTTTCTTTTTTTAAAGTGATAATATAATCTTCCTCATCATCTCCGTTTCCGTATAAAACATCGCCTCCCATTATAATAGATCCTAAAGGATAATTATCATCACCAAATACTAAAAGTCCGTCATTAGAAAGACATCTATGCATAGTGTCCCAAGATTTATCTAGTTCATAAACATATTTTGTATGCTTTTCAAAGTAAATTTCTTCTAAATATTCAGTAACAAAATCGGGTCTTTCAAGTCTTGAAGTTTTTAATAATTTATTTAAATCTTTATCGCTTAAAGCAAAAAACATACCTAAACAGCCCATAAGATAACTCCATAGTAATTTATAATTTAATTATTCTAAAAATAATATTTTTGTCAAAATCATATTTTATAGAAAAGTATTAGCTGCAAATATTATTATTCCTAAAAATATACTGTATATCAAAGACATTTTTATTTTTATAGATTTAAGGAAATATATAACTAAAAATAAAGCAAAGATTAAAGTAGCTACAAAATAATATCTTTTAATACCATCATTAGTTACTATTAGAGTTATAGATGCTACTATATTACTAATCATAACTACTCTTGCAAGTATAAGCTGCATGGTTATGGCAAGAATATCATCTTTATCTGGTTCTTGATTCATATTTATATACCTTTATATTTTGTTTCATTATTACATATAAAGGTATAAAAATCAATTGAATTATTTGTATTTTATCTAAAAAATTCAGAGAAAGGATTTTTAAAATTAAATTTAAACTTACTTTTCTCATTCTGTTTTTTATGAGGTATATTTACCTGAGTAGCTTCATCTAAACTCATCATAAGTATACCTATAACAGCAGAATAAGCAGGATTATTTGCTATATCTCTGATACCTTCTATTTTGTCAGGCACACCGATTCTTGCGGTAATAGGAGCAGTACCCTTAACAGCCGTTTGATAAGCTTTAGCAAGCTCAACTAATCCCGGAAGTAAAGCACCTCCTCCAGTAAATACCATTCCTGCAGAAAGTGAATCAATATATTTCATTTTGCTTAATTCTTTTCCGCATAAGCTGAATATTTCTTCTACTCTAGGCTGTATTATTTCTGTCAATACTCTTTTAGGTATTGTACGCATTTGTCCGCTTGCAGTAGGTACTTCTATGATTTCTTTTTCTCCTACCATATCTATGAAAGCAAATCCATGATCTCTTTTTAATTTTTCAGCAGACGGTATGGTTATTCTAAGACCTTCGGCTATATCATTAGTTATATGCTGGCTTCCCACAGGTATAACAGCAGTATGCCAAACTGAACCTTCTAAATATACCATAATTGAAGTAGTTGAATGTCCTATATCAAATACAACAACTCCTAATTCTTTTTCATCTTCTGTAAGGCATGCTTCAGAACTTCCTCTTATATTAACTATAAAATCCTTTCCAGAAAAACGCATTTTATTCAAAGTCTTTTTTAAATGTTCACTTACATGTTTAAGCCCTGTTATTATATGCACTTTAGTTTCAAGTCTAGTTCCAGACATTCCTATAGGATTTTTTATTTCATCTTGTCCGTCTAAAGAATATTCTTGTTCTATAGCTTCTATTATTTCTCTGTCAGCAGGTATTAATATATTTTTCGCACTTTCTAATACTCTTTCTATCTCAACAGGTGTAACTTCTTTATCTTTAGTATTAACTCCTATTACACCTTTACTGTTTAATCCTTTTATATGATCTCCGCCTATAGCTGCAATTATATCAGGAGCCTGCAATCCAGCCATATGTTCAGCTTCATTTATAGATTTTTCTATAGCATTAGCAGCAGCATCTATATTGATAATTACACCTTTTTTAATGCCCTCACTTTCACTTTCGCCTATACCTATAACATCTAATTTATCATTATTAACTCGGGCTATTACAGTTTTTATTGATGCACTTCCAACATCTAATCCTGCTAAAATTGGCTCTTTCAAGGTAAACTCCTAAATAATAATATTATGTTAATATTCTCGGAAAAAATTAAAGTAGTATTAATATTTTTGCATGATTTATATACGATTAAATTATTAAATAAGTTTATAATTATTTATTTTTTATATTATAATATAACCCATTTATCATTTTCATAAGACATTACGAAGGTTTGTCTTGCTTTTGATGTAGTATCTTCCGCTCTGTCGTACACAGAGGAATCAGCATCTATATATGCTTTTTTTCCTTCCAATTTAATATCATAAACTTTTTCTATTTTAGTTTCAAATTCAAAATCTAATGAAGGATCGCTTTGTACATATTCATCAGCATTTTTTATATTTCTGCTTTTTTTCAAAATTTCTTTATAGCTTGAAGAATAGAATCTTTCATAAGCTATGCGAACTGTATCCTGATTATAAGGCATAGAATAAAATTCTTTCAAAGATGATAATGCTAATTTTTTTAATTTTTCTTCATCATATTCTTTTACTTCAATATTTTCTTTGAAATCTTCATCTGCTAAAATAATCTCTATTCTTTTGGCATTATCTGCATTATCATCTTTACTATTGCATGATATAAAAGATAATAGAGTGAATGATATTAATAATATATATTTAAACATTAATTAAAGTCCTTCTAATATAGATTTTCTAGTTTTTTGGGGAGGAACTTCTTCTTTTTCTTTTATTCTAGTTTGAGAAGTAGTTGTAACATTATTCATATCTATATATTTTATAATACTAGGTCTTTCTAATATTATTCTTATATTTCCGTTCTGCCAAGCTACAGTATTAGCATTCAAAAAAGAACCTTTTGTATATTTTGCATTTAAAGCAGAAAGCAATTCTAAGAAATCAACCTGATTAGGCTGAAAGTTTATAGTTATAGAATATAAGACATCATTTTTAAATATAAAATATCCACTTTTATAGAATTTATTTTCTTCTAAAGCAAGAAATGTTGCACTTTCTTCTGCATTCAAATCAACAGTACCAGTCATATACTGCTTTGGAAGAGTCATAGTATTATCACTTAATATAGCATTTATAGTATCTTCTCTTGTAGCACCTAATGTGATATTTTTGAAACCTGTTATAGGAGTATTTATCACAGCGGGCTTTCTTCCCATTATAGCATCATTAGTTATATATTCATTATTATTTTGATTATTGTCCTCTGTCTGTGTGTTATTATTATTTGGAACATAAGCATCATTAGTTGCATATTGAGGAAATAAATAATATCCAAATAAAAACATCAAAATAAATATATATTTTTTCATTTTTTATTCCTAATTCTTGTTTAAAATATAAATACAATCTTACTATATAGTTTCGGATATATTTTTATTTTCAAATAGTAAAATTATTTTAATATTACAAGTTTATGGTATATTAAATTTGACATTATGTAAATAAATACTATAATTAAAAATTATTTGTTTTCATTAAAAATTTGAAAAAATTATGAAATATATTATATTTTAAATATGTGTGGGGTTTTAGATAATATGAGTGATAATAGATACAATAGGGTTACAATAGTATGTGGGCATTATGGATCAGGAAAAACTACTTTTTCTATCAACTATAGTATATACATTAGAAAATTTGCATCTAAAGATATTTATATTGCCGATTTAGATGTTGTAAATCCATATTTCAGATCAAGAGAACATTCTAAATATTTAGAAGATAAAAATATAAAAGTAATAGGAAGTTATTTACCTCAATCAGGTTCTGATATACCAGCTGTATCTGCAGAAGTTTATTCTATTTTCAATAGAAAAGATATTATAGGAATAGTTGATATGGGAGGCAATTCCACAGGCAGTTTATCTTTTGCGACTTTTCGTGAGAATGTAGATGTAAATGAAACCGATGTTTTTTTTATTATGAATGCAGGCAGAAATGAAAATTCTACTTTTGAATTGGCTTTGGGACATTTATTAGATATAGAAGCAACACTTGGATTAAAAATTACTGCTATAATAAATAATACTCATTTGATGGATTATACTAGTTTAGAAGATATAGAAAAAGGAGAAAAAATCGCTAGTGAATTATCAAAAGAGAAAAATATACCTATAAAATTTACTTGTGTGAATAGTAAATTTTATAATAAAAATTCTAAAATGCATAGTCAATATGATTTGTTTTTAATTGATTATGATATAAAAAGTATAGGAAATATTATATAATTGATTTATGAATTATAGCGATGTGAGATTATATGAGATAGCCTCTATGTTATCGCCTAGTGTATATGAAACTATGTTTTATAGCCAGTATCAGGGACGTTCTGATAAAGATGCTATTATTTTGGATGATGAAACTTTTGAAAGGTATTATATATCAGATAATGTTTATAAGAATTTTTTATTTTCAAATTCTGTAAGACTTGGAAAAAGTGTTGATTATATAGGTGTTAATCAAATGTATAGCTCTGTGATAGAGGATATGGAAATAAGAAAAAATGATATTGTTATGAAATTAAATGATACTGCTTTGACTAATTTGGCAAACAGCTTAATAAAAATAAAATCTATAAATGTTCAGTTAGAGCCTTTCTATATAACTTTTATCTTTAAAGGTATAAATTACTATTCTAATAATTCTTTAGATGAAAATGAAAAATTAATACCTATAGATGAAAGTCCTATTAATACTATATATTGTCAGGATCAATTAGTTTTTGTTAATGATAAACATATAGATATGGTTATATCCACTCAATGCTCTAATACTAATAAATTAAAATACATTATTATAAATTGTAATCATATTGAAGTTATAGAATCGGCTAAAGATGTATGGAAGAATACTTTTAAAAATGATTTTTCTATGCTTTATGAATATTTTGTAAATATTAGAAAATCTAATAATTTAATAATAGAATGGAGTGTATATAAGAATATAATAACTGGATATGAAAAGTTTATGTCTGATTTTATAGATTTAGATGATTGTTAAGTTTATTATATATTTTATAATTGCATTATTATATATGAAAGATATTAAAAATTTGCTTATACATTCTCCTAATTGGCTTGGTGATATAATTATGTCTATGCCTACCATTTATCTTATAAAAGAAAAATATAAGGATATTAAAATTACTGCAATGGTAAAAAAATCTATGATGGGTATTTTTACAGTTAGTGATTTGGTTGATGATTGTATAGAATTAAAAAATTTTCCAAGTTTAAGAAAATATAATTTTGATGCGGCTTTGATTTTCCCTAATTCATTTGAAAGTGCATTTAGAATATTCGGTCATGGTATAAAAACTCGTATAGGGTATAAGGCCGATTATAGAAGTTTTATGCTTACTGATGCTGTAAATAGAAAAGAAGTAAGATGGATACATACATCTGATTATTATGTTAATTTACTTAAGACTCTTGATATAAATGAACAAAGACCTAATTTTACTCTTAAAATAAAAGATGAGATATTAAATAAAGCAAAAGAATATTTAAAAACTGTAAATCCTGATAATAAAAAGATATTTGCATACGGAATAGGTGCTACAAATAGTTTTGGTAAGATTTGGAAAGAGGAAAATTTTGCTGAAGTTGCTAACTATTTATCAAATAAATATGATGCTTTAACATTATTCGTTACAACCACTAATGAGAAAGAAATATCTGATAAAATATCTGCGATGCTATTAAAAGAACCTATAATACCTTATATGTCTTTGGACATGATAGCGGCAATTTTGAGTTTATGTGATGGTTTTATAGGCAATGATTCAGGTGCTATGCATGTGGCATCTATAGTTGGTATACCTACTTTGGCATTATATTTTGCTACACCTGCATGGCAAAATTATCCTATAGGCATTAATAGTTATGTAATAGAAAAAAAACCAGATAATCCTGCCTGTATATGTGGCGGAAAAAAATGCAAATTAGAAACTTTTGAGTGTAGGTATATTATAAGTTCAAAAGAGGTTATAAATAAATTTGAAGGGATTATTGATGGATTATGATGTTAGTTTAGTTATAGTGGCATACAATGAAGAAAAATATTTACCTATATTACTTAATTGTATAAAATCTCAGAAAACTAATTTGAAAATCGAAATTATATTGATAGATGACTATTCTACAGATAGAACATTAGAAATAGCAAAATCTTATGAAGATGTTAGAATTATTCATAATGATAGGAAATCAGATGTTCAGTATATGAGAAATACAGGACTTAAAGAAGCTTTGGGAAAAGTTATTATATTTTTTGATACAGATGTAGCAATATCTGATAATTTTGTAGAAAATATGGTAAGACCTATAATTGATGGCAGAACAGATACAACATTATGTAAAACTTATGCTGTATTAGAGGCTTTTTATGATGTACTTCCTGAAAAATATTCTAAAAGTTATGTTAAGTTTATAAGGCATTGCCCTAGATTTATGATGAAACGTTTTCCTGTTCAATTTATTCCATGGATAGGAAGATGGTTCAAAATGATGAAAGATAAAAAAGGATTTGTTAGTATATGGAATGTACCAAATAGAGCTCATACTACAGGCATAGCTACAAAAACAGAAATTGCAAGAAAATCTGGTGGATGGAAAGTAGGAATAGATGACTGTAATGATGCTCAATATTCAAATGATATATGCGATGCTAGTAATAAAGTTTTGTGGGTAGGTAAGTGTATATTATTTATTTCAAGAAGAAGGGTTTTCCCTACTGATAATGGCTGGATAACAGATATATTATTTAAGCCAATTAAGAAATTGTATTAAAGATAAAATCAAAAAGAAAAATGATAATGATTATACTCAACATATAAGATAATATATTATTTATATAATAATTCTTTAAATAAGAGTATACTTCTATTAACTGCAGAATCGATATTATAATATTTATAATCTCCTAACCTTCCTAAAAAATTTAAATTATCTATATATTTTGATTTATTAATATATTTTTGATATAATTCATTTGATTTTTTATTATTAACTGTATAATATATTTCATTTTTTTCAATGTCTTATAGTATAATTTTTAAATATATTTTCGTATATATATTCATATAAAAATTTTATATCATTATTATTTTTCATACTCCAACTATTAAATATTTATTCATAAATTAATCCTCAAATTGTTTTATCTTATATGAAATTTACTTCTGTTTTGTTTTCCATTTATTAAAGTATTTTTTATCCAAGAACTATTATCATTCATAGGTATCCATCTTCTCTCTTCCACCCTGTAATGCCAGTCCTTATCTTCCTGATAATATATTTGTATACTGCTACCCTCATGTATATTTAGTATTTCATTGTCATGATAATTAATTTCATCATAATCAGTGCATGATTTCTGTCCCATCTCTGAGTAGTATTCATTTAATGACATCAAAGATTCATTTAATTTATCATCCATTTCTTTTACATTTAGACCTAATTTTTTAGCTTCTCTTATAGTAATAGGGTAATTATGTGAAGGATATGCAGAATTAAGTGAATTTGATATATTATCTATTAATTTTTGATCATTCATATGATATGATAATATATCCTTACATAACTTTATAGAAAGACTAGATGCTCTATCAACTGCTCCCAATACTAAAGGATGTATATATTTGTATATATGTTCATAAGGATTATTGTCATTATCTTTAGACTGCTCTTTCCATAACTTTATAACCCTTGCTAATTCATCTTGACTTACATAAACAAGACTATTGTCTTTATTCACAGGGGATAATTCATGCTGTAAAGAAGTATCTACTGCTGTTATGAATGCTAAAGGTCCCATTTGTATTTCATCAGCACCTAAACATAGCATAGTTGCCGCACTTGCAGCTTCTAAAGGTAATAATGCCACAACCTTTTTGCAGGATTGTCTAAGCAAATGAACTATTCTTAAAGAAGCCTGTCCATTTCCTCCTGCACTTTTTATGAAAAAGTATATTTTATCACATTTTCCTATATGTTTCAGTATATCAGAAAGTACAACAACATCATTTTGACATACACTTCCGCCATTTGAATTCCAATATGCAAGCAAAGGAGCATCGAGCTGTTTTGTAATTTTACCAATGATTTCCTGAGTTTTTGAAAATAGTATAGGCGGTTTTATAGTTTTAGTTTGTGATTTTTTATCTGTCATAGACATATCCCTTTTTTAATTTACATAATTACATTTTTTTAATAGATTTTACATTATTAATAGATAATGTCAAATATTGGTTTATTTTTTTGATTAAATTTGCTTGACAAATTAAGAAATTTAGTGTATAAAAGTTATATTATTATGCTTATTAATTAGTACAAGGAGTGCAATAAATTATGAAAAAGTTATTCGTAGTATTAACTTCCATTTTTATCGCTGCATCTGCTTACGGTTTAACAAACTCAACTTTGATTGATTTTGCTTTAACAGGTAATGCTGATAACTTACAAGCTGGAGAAGGTGATACAAATGAATTAGTTCCAGTTGCAGAAAATCTTTATAATGATAACTGGGTAGTATGGTTGAATGAATCTGCTAGATTAACAGAGAATCGCAGAAATTCTTATGTTACTAATGTAGACAGTAAAGGTAACAATGGTGCTTGGGAAGCAGGTAAAGTTCTTGGTATAAGAGTACATTTCCCATTAGCAGCTTGGAACAGTTATGCTTTAGTAAAACCAGTATATGAACTTGAAATGTATGGCGGTGCTGACGGCACTAAATATACAGAAGGTAAAGGTGTTATACATAATATTGGCGAAATCAAATCTATTAGTTCTTGGGTTTATGGCCGCAACTATTTAGTTAGCTACTTTGTAAACTTACAGAATGAATTCGGTGAATTAAAGTCTTATCCTATGGGTAATATTTACTTCAATGGTTGGAGACAAGTAAAATGGGAAAACAGAGAGTACTTACCTAATGTTCGCGACAGAGTATTAGTAAGAGAGCCTCTTTATCCTAGAATGATTCCTTCTGTTAAATTAGATTCTTTAGGTTTCTATAGAACTAAAGATACTCATGGTGGAGATTTCATCACTTATGTTAAAGATGTAACAATTGAGTATGATGTAGTAGTTGTTGATCCTGAAGGGGATATCGATGATGAAGGTACTTGGCAGATCTTAAAAACAGAAAACGATAGAAAACAAGCTATCGAATCTGCTAGAATACGTGAACAAGCTGAGTTAATAGATCTTGAACAGAGACGTATCGGTGATGGTACTGCTACTGGTGATCAAGGCACTGCTGCTACTGGTGATCAAGGTGCTACTGCTCAAGAGCAAGCTCAATAATAGTTAGTTTTGGTAATTAAAAAAGCTAATTAATAAATTAAGAGGAAGCTGTTAAAGTTTCCTCTTTTTTATTTGTATTTTTTATCATTTTAGAATATAATTTATAAAAATATAAAATAAAGGAGTTATTTATGAGATTAATGAAAGAACCTTTGATTAATAAAGATGATACTTTATATATTTGTATTGATGAACAGGCTAAATTGGTGCCTGCTGTATGTGATGTTGATGAAGTTATAAAAAATACAAATATGCTTTTTAGAGTTGCTGATATGCATGATATACCTGTTTTAATTACAGAGCAATACCCTAAAGGGCTTGGTGGCACTGATGAAAGATTAAAATTTCCTAAAAATTATAAATTATTTGCAAAAGATTATTTCAGTATATTTGGTACAGAAGATTTTGTGAATGAATTTAATTCTATTAATAAAAAAAATATTGTAGTTTTTGGTATAGAGACACATGTTTGTGTATATTATAGTGTTGTACATTTACTTGATAATGGTTATAATGTATATGTTGTGGCAGATGCTTGTGCTTCAAGAACTAAAGAAAATAAGAATATAGCTTTGGAAAATATGAGAAAACTTGGAGCTAATATTGTAAGTACAGAAATGATAGTATTTGGTCATATAGAAAATTGTAAGGTTTCTTGTTTCAAAGATGTTAGTAAATTATTGAAAGATAATTAATATATATTAAAATATGGGGGATAAAAATGGCTAGAAAAAAACTTATTGCTGGTAACTGGAAAATGAATAATTCTAATAAAGAAGCTTTGGAATTGGTTAACAGTTTAAAAGATTTAGTCAAAGATGTAAAAGATAGAGATATTATGATAGCTCCTACATTTACTTGTTTAAGTGATGTTCATAATGTTATTAAAGGTACTAATATTAAATTAGGTGCACAGAATTTATATTTTGAAGAGAAGGGGGCTTTCACAGGACAGATTTCAGCTGATATGCTTTTAGCTGTTGGATGTGAATATGTTATTATAGGACACTCTGAATGCAGAGATATATTCGGGGAAAAAGATGAATTTATTAATAAAAAAGTAAAAAGGGCATTGGATAAAAATCTTATACCTATTTTATGTGTAGGCGAGCATTTGGAAGAGAGAGAAAAAGGAATTACTTCTGATATAGTTAGTGGTCAAACTAAAGAAGCATTTAAAGGTTTAACTGAATCTGAAGCTAAAAAAGTTGTTATAGCTTATGAACCTGTTTGGGCAATAGGTACAGGTAAAACAGCTACACCTCAAGATGCTGATGATGTTCATAAAACTATTAGAGAAACTTTGAAATCACTTTACAATGACAGTGTTGCTGATGGTATGATTATACTTTACGGCGGAAGTGTTAATGAAAAAAATGCTGATGATTTACTTAATATGCCTAATATAGATGGTGCTTTAGTTGGTGGTGCATCTTTAGTTGCTGATAAATTTGCAAGAATAGTTAATTATGTAGCTAAATAATATAAATTATTCAATAATTATAAGGGTAATGCTTTGCAGTGTTACCCTTGTTTTATTTTTTTATTAAATATATAATATTATTATATTTTATTAAATAATTGGAAGAGCATAATAATTTGAAAGTTTATAAATGTTTTTGTATATTAATATTTGTTTTTTACAGTAGTATTTTATTTTCTCAATCTCCAAAAATTTCTTATAAAAATTTTTATATTTGTAATGGCAATATAGGAGAATCTGAAATATACATGTATTTGTATGTATATGGGAACAATGTTAGTGGTAAGTATTATTATAAAGATATAAATCAGTTTATATATATAAAGGGTACTCTCATTCAAAATGAATTATCTCTTGAAGAGAGAGTCAATAATCGTATAACTGGATATTTTCATGGATATCTTTCAGAGGATTTAGTTTTTTCTGGTGAATGGTCTTCTTATGACGGTAATAATAAATATAATTTTAAATTTGCAAATGATAAAAGATATCCTATAAATAATTTAGAAATAATAACTTCATCATTGGAAGAAGATTTTGATAATAAGAAATTTGAATCTAGTAAAGATGCTATTATAATAAAAAATGAAAAAAGCCTTAATAATTTAGATAGAATTTCATTAGATGTTGATGGGGCTAAATCTTTAAATAAAGAAAGAATGGAATTTCTTCTTAATAATTCTGTTATGGAAGAGTATCATAGTTGGAAAACTTCATCATATAGTGAAGATGATTTTTATATGAAAAAGGAGATTAATGTTTCATATTTAGATGATAAAATAATATCTTTTTCTATATATAATTATTCTTATGCTGGAGGAATTCATGGCATATACAATTCTTCATCTTATATATATTTGATTTCAAGGGGTGAGAGAATAGGGAATAATTTATCCGAACTTATAGAAAATAAAAATGATATAGAATTAATTAATCTTATGAGAAAGAAATTACTTAGAAACTATACAGATAAAGATTTCTTTGATTTTTATTCTATAGAGTTAAGCAATGTTTTTGATATTACACCTTCAGGTATAAAATTTATATGGCCTTTATATAAAATAGCAGGATATGCTCAAGGTATTATAGAGATTGATTTTACATATTTAGAACTCAAGCCATTTATAAAAAAAGATTCTAAATTTTTGTACTTATTTGATAAATAATGATTATATGATGCAGAGGTTTATTTTATGAATGATAATGATATACATCCAATAATGAAAGAGCTTATTAAGGTTACTAAGGAAATGCCTATGCCTGTTGTAACTGAAATAAAAATACTAACCAATAGAGATGCTTATAAAATTTTAATATCTACAATGCTTTCTCTTAGAACTAAAGATCCTACTACTAGAGATGCTTCTATGAGATTATTTGAAAAAGCAGGTAATCCTAAAGATATGCTTAAACTCACTGAAGAGGAAATAGAAAAGTTAATATATCCTGTAGGATTTTATAAAGTTAAAGCAAAAAATATATTGGAAGTATCTCAGATGATAATAGATGATTTTGGCGGAAATGTACCTGATGAGATTGATGAGCTTTTGAAACTTAAAGGAGTTGGAAGAAAGGTTGCTAATTTAGTTGTAACTGAAGCATTTGATAAAGATGGCATATGTGTTGATACTCATGTTCATAGGATATCAAATAGATTCGGATATGTTAGTACTAAAACTCCAGAAGAAACTGAATTTGCATTGAGAGATAAACTACCCAAAGAATATTGGAGAGTTTACAATGACACTTTAGTTGTTTACGGACAGAATCTTTGTAAACCTATTTCGCCTTTATGTTCAAAATGCACTGTATCACAGTATTGCGATTATTTTAAAAATGAATATAAAGAAAAAAAGTCTTCCAAAAAAAATAAATTATAGTTGTTTTTTATTTGTATTTTTCAATAGAAAATCTGTTTGAGATATTATTACACCTAATAATATAAAAATTATTCCTATAATAGCGAATATGGTTATATTTTCATTTAATACTATTTTAGATATTATTAAAGTTATTATTGGAATGAAATATATATAAGTATTATTTTTAACAGCTCCGAGTATTCTAGTTGAATATGCCCAAGTGATGAAGCATAATGTACATGCTATGAAAGATAGAAATAAAAAGTTAATCAAGTTTATTGGTTTTATATAGTTATTTATATTTATATTAAAACCTGTAAAAAACATTATAGGCAACATAAATATTATACCATACATAAATGTTTTTTTTGTTATTAATATAGAATTATGTCCCAAATCTGATATTTTTTTTACCAATACAGAATATATACCCCACATAACTGCAGCAAGTAATGCGAACATATCACCTATTGGGCTTATTTTTAATATAAATTTACCATTAAAAGTTATTATTGCAATTCCTATTATTGCGAATATAAAGCCTATAAAAAAATTAGGTTTTAATTTTTCTTTTATTAAGAAATAGGCAAATATACCAGTAAATAAAGGACCAATTGCCACTAAAATACCTACATTTGAAGCTAGTGAATAATTTAAAGCTATATTTTCAAATAAGTAATAAAGTGTAATACCACTTAAACCTGTAATAGCAAAAAGTATTTCTTCTTTTTTACTATATATTTTATTGTTTTTAGGATATATTATAAACAATAAAATAAGTCCAAATAAGAATCTTGTAAAGAGTATTTCTATAGGAGAAAAATCTGTTAATAATATTTTTGTTGAAATGAAAGTAATGCCCCACATTAATATACTAAAAAATGTACATGCATATGCTTTTATTTTTTGATTGTTTTTTCCATTTTTCATTTTCTAATTATTTAGAAGAATCCTTTACAACATTTTTTATATATTCCTCATCTTCTATAACATTGATAGAATTTTTATTATTTGTTTCTTTTTTATTTTTATCCGCACAGGATAGTAATAACATGATTAATGTCATCAAACAATATATTTTTCTAACCATTTATATGTCCGTAAAAAGTTTATATTATATAAACAGTATAATGTTTAAAAATATAAAAAATAATTACTTTATTATTAAAATAGTTTGACAAAATATATAAATATAATATTATTAACATAATATTATTGTTTTTTTAATTAACTAAAGGAATATAAGATGAAAAGAATTTCAATGTATTTTATTATTTTTATGCTATTGTTGTTTATTATATCATGCTCTAAAAAGCCTTATAGTAATATTAATATAGAAAAAGCATTAGAACTAATGGATAAATCTACAAATTTAGTTTTATTGGATGTAAGAACTGAAGATGAGTATATGTCTGGAAGTGTTCCTAATTCTATTAATATTGATGTACTTAATACAGATTTCAAAAGTAAAATAGATATTCTCGATAAGAATAAAGATTATATAATTTATTGCAGAAGTGGAAACAGATCAACTATAGCATCGAGTATAATGTCTAGTAATGGTTTTTTGAATGTTTATAATTTGGCTAATATTAATTATTCTGATTTTGTAAATGCTGTATTGACTAATGAAAATTAATTTTTGTCGTATATGAAATAATAAAATAATATTAACAAGCAAGGAAAATAAATCCTTGCTTCATTATTTTATATTAATTTATTATGATGCTTTTATTTCTTTTATAGCTTTTTGTATATTATCATGTATTTTTACTTTTTTATGAGCTTCTAAAGATTTAAAAGACCATTTTGCATATTCATTTAAACCTGTAATTATTATATTTCCTCCTCTAAACTCTAAAACCTTTTGAACTTCCATAATTAAATATATAGCATTTGATATTATATATTTAGTATTGTTTCTAAAATGTATAATAATATTTTTGGCATAATTTTCTAAAAGCCTATTGAATATATTATAAAGTTCATCGTATATACTTAAATTAACATCTCTTTCTATAACCAATATTATATTTTTATTTACATAGTATTCTCTTATATTTCCAATTTTCATAAATCAACCCCTTTAAAATTATTTTATATTAGATTTCCTCCTTCTCTAAAATTATCTACTTTTTCTTTCAAAGTGTCATACAGTCTTAGGAAACTCGGTAGAGATAAATATACAGCAGTATCAACATCTACAGTACCTTCCTCTCTCATTTCATTCCCAAGTAAAAGCACTATTTCTTCATCATTTTGCAGTATGGCACTCCTATTACTGTATATGGCTCTTAATTTTTTCATATTATATTTTGTATTGTTTATTTTCATATTTTCTCCTTTTTTTATATTTTAAAGTAAAATATAATGTGATTGTTTATCATTATTTTTTATGTATTTAAAATATACTTTTTATTTTTAATAAGTGTTTAATGTAAAGTAATATATAGTTCTTATAACTTTAAAAAAGTATATATATCGTTTAAAAATGTATATTTCATACTCATTTCATATAATAAACGAGTGTGAATTTATTTGTTTTAAATAAAAAAATAAAATACTTGTTTTTTATGTATTTTTATTATATCATACAATATTAATAAAAAATTATTTTGAGTCCTAATATAGGGAAAGAGAAAAAGTTATTATGAAAAAAATTTTATTATTTATAATATTGCTGACAGTACAAGCTCATTCACAAATAATGACCCCAGAAAAAGTGGTAAGTATGATATCCAACAGATTTTTAACTATAAAAGGCTTTTCAGCAAATTTTGTAGAGAGAAATGGAGAAAAAGTATCTTCAGGTAATGTTATAACTAAAAATCCTAATTTATTTAGACTTCAGTATTCAAGTGGAGGAAATGGACAATCCGTATATTGTAATGGAGAAACTTTATGGATAATATTTCCTAGAAATAATGTAGTAGCGGAACAGAAATTAAATTATGGTGATACAGGTTCTATATACACAGCAGAAGGTATTATGAGATTAACTACTAAATTTAATATAGATTTTTATAATGAAAGAGAATTATTATCTGTTAATAGTTTTAATGATTCTGAATTGGGAATAGCTAAATATAATAGTTCTTATGCAGCAAATGATACTAGAAAAGCTTATCATATGCTTTTAACTTCCAAGCAGGCTAGTGTTGATAGAACAGGTTTTACTAAAATACATTTATGGGTTGATGATACAGGTATGATAATAAGAATATTGGGTATTACTACTACTAATGTTCCAGTGGAATATTTATTTACTTCTATTAGATATAATCCTCAGTATGAAGAAAATAATAAAGATTTTGAACCAGAGATACCAGAAGATATGCAGGTACTAAAAGATGGTTTGGTTCCTACTAATTAAATTTAAGGATTTATATGGAAACTATAGGTCAAATATTAAAAAATGCCAGAGAAAAGAAAGGACTAACTATAGAAGAATTAGAAGCTACTACTCATATAGTTGCGAAATTTATAAAGGCTTTGGAAAATGAAGAGTTTGATATACTTCCTGGCGAAATATATGTAAAAGGCTTTATAAAGAATTTAAGTGATAAGTTATCATTAGATGCTGATATGGTTCTTGAAAGATATAATTTGCAAAAGAATGGAAACAAATCTGAACAAGACTTAATAAAAAACAGTAAAGGTCTTAAAGTTATTAAAAAGAATAAAGAACAGGTAAAAGAAAATAAAGAACCTGATAATACTAAAGAAGCGGTAAAAGAAACAAGCACTAAAGAAAATATTAATACAGAAAAACATGAAGAAAAAACTATAAAAGAAACAAATAAAAAAAATAAAAATGTAAATTTAAATAGTAATGCCGAAGCTGATTTGTTATTTATGGCAAGAAGAGATTTATATAAATTAAGAAATAAAAATAAATCTATTGTTCCCACTATTATTATTATACTTGCCATTATAGTTGTTATAGCAGTTATAGCAGTCAATTGGAAAAATATAATAGGTTTATTTTCATCAGGAAATAAAAAACAAAATAGAAATAGAGCAGAGATATCAAAGAATATAGTTGATAGTAAGGCAAAGCAAAGTGTTAAGGTAGGGGATTTAATATACTTCAAGCCACTTGGAATATCCGCTACAATAAAATTTAATACAATAGGAAATGTACTTCATATTAATGTAAATGGTCAGGATTTATCATTTTCAAAGAGCAGTCCTATAATATTAGATTTGAATGGTAATGGAATAAATGATTTCAAGATAAGTGTTATAGAAGTTTATGATAATTCAGCCACTGTGGAGATGGAAAGACTTGAAGAAAACCAAATGGTTAATACTGGATATACCAATGATATTGATACAACTGAATTGAATAATACAAATTATAATAACACAATATCTACAAATCTACTAGTAATAAATGGTGAAACTTATATAGAACAGGATACTGAGAAGGTTGATATTAGAATAGAAATAACAGCTAAGCATTTTGTATATATAAGATATTTTATAGATTCAAACAGACCTGCTACTACAAACCTTTTAAGCGGAAAGACATTATATTTAGAGGCTAAAGATGTGGTTATGCTTACTATAGGTAATGCTGGAGAGGTGGTAGTTAAAGTTAATGGAAAAATCATCAATGTAGGTGCTGCTGGAGAAACTGTTAATAAGACTATAAAATGGGTTAAGAATTTGAACGATTCCACTAGATATAATCTTATTATGTTGGATACTAAATAATTTTTATATTTATTAAGAGGATAATTAATTTGCAAAATATATATTTACATAGTTTAGGATGCGAGAAAAATACGGTTGATGGAGAGCATATATTAGCTATACTTGAGAAAAACGGTTTTAATATTATTGATAATGCTGAAGATGCAGATATTATAATTATAAATACTTGTGCTTTTATAGAGGATTCCAAAAAAGAATCTATTGATGCTATATTTGATCATTCTATTTATAAGAAATATGGAAAATGTAAGAGATTAATAGTATCAGGCTGTATGAGCGAGAGGTATAAAGATAATTTTCTTGATATGTTCAAGGAAGTAGATTCTGCTATAGGTATATATGATTTAGAGAATATATTAAAAGCCGTAGGAAAAGATGGTTTTCATGATGCAAAAGAAAATATAGAATATAAAGAGTATGGCGATAGGGTAAATACAGGTACTAAGCATAGTGTGTATATAAGAATAAGCGATGGATGTCATGCCAATTGCAGTTTTTGTGCTATACCAAAAATTAGAGGTGATCATAGAAGCAGAAAGATTGAAGATATAGTAAAAGAGGCTGAAAATTATGCAGCAAGTGGAGCTAAAGAAATTAATTTAATAGCTCAGGAAACAACATTTTATGGATATGATATTTACAAAAAATTAGCTTTGCCTGATTTATTAAAGGCTCTTTCAAAGGTAGAAGGTATAGAATGGATAAGAGTGCTTTATCAAAATCCTGTTGTTTTAAATGATGAAATAATGGAATCATTTTTTACTATAGAAAAAGTAGTTCCTTATTTTGATATACCTTTGCAGCATGTTGATAAAGAAATATTAAAAGATATGAATAGAGGTACTAGAAGCTATAAATTCTATAGGGAAATGATAGAAAAAATAAGAAGCTATAATAATGATGCTGTTATAAGAACTTCTCTAATAGTAGGTTTTCCGGGAGAAACTGCTGAATCGTTCAAAAAATTAATAAAATTCGTAAGAAATGCCAAACTAGATAGGGTAGGAGTGTTTACATATTCAGAGGAAGAAAATACTAATTCCTTGCTTATAGATAAACCTAAAATGAGTAAAAATAAAAAATTAATGCTTAGAGAAAAACTTATGAAAGTTGCTATAGAAGTATCCGAAAAAAGACTAGAGAGATTTGTAGGAAGAACTATAGATGTATTAGTAGAAAAAAAGGAAGATGATGGCAGAATTATAGGCAGAAGTATATATGATGCTCCTGAAGTAGATGGTTATGTTGAAATATACAATGAAAATAATAGCAATATAAATATTGGGGATATAGTTAAAGTTGCCATTACACATAGTACAGAATATGATTTAATAGGCAATGCTATTTGATTAGGAGAACTGTGATATGAAGAAAAAAAATATAGAAAATGAATCCAATAGTAATGAAAAAAAATCGTTGAATAAATATGAAAATAGAGAAGAAGCTTTTAGGGCATATTTTGAAATAGTTACAAAGATTGTTTATACATTGAATTTAATATCCGATCGTAATGATATGCCTAGAAGACTTTCAAATAATATTGACAGGGCTTTGGGATATGATGATGAAATGCTCCCAAATAATGAAAAAATAGTAAATAATATTAATGAAATAGAGATACTAATCAATTCACTTAAAGGAGATGTGAAAAAAATATCCTCTTTTAAAAAATATAATTTTAATATAGAAAGATTTATATCAGAACAGAATTTAGATTTAGATGAGAGATATATATTGTATTCTGTATTAGTTTATACTATTTATGGGGATTCGATGTCTGCCATATCTATTAGAAGAATATTAGAACTTATTACATTAAATAATGATATATATATAAATAAATATCATTATTTTGAAAGTAATAATAAATTAATTTCCAGCGGTATATTTAATTTATCTCATGAACCATATCCAAGCGGTGGAATATTTGAAATTACAAATACACTAATAACATTCGTAAGTTCCAAAGTGATATTTGCATTTTTAGAAAAATATAATTATGACATTATATACAATATAATAAATAGTGAAGAAACTACTAAAAAGACTGCATCTGAATATGTAGGAAAATCTTCCAAATCCAGCATTTTAACCCCTAAAGAAATTATTGCAGAACTTAATAAAACAGTTATAGGTCAGGACGAAGCTAAAAAGGCATTAGCAGTGCATGCTTATTTACATTGTTTGAGAATCAACGGTAATAAAGATATACCATTCAGATCAAATATACTTATGATAGGTCCTACAGGTGTAGGTAAAACTTATCTAGTAAAGACATTAGCCGAGATATTAGATTTACCTTTTGCAAGGGCAGATGTTACTACTCTTACGGAAACTGGATATGTAGGAGATGATGTAGAAGTTGTTCTTTATAATCTCTATAGAAAGGCTAATGGAGATTTGGACAAGGCTCAATATGGTATAGTGTTTTTAGATGAGGTTGACAAAATAGCAAAAGCCGATGCTCATCAATCGACAACAGGTAACCCTTCTGACAAAGCTGTTCAGGAAGCACTTCTTTCTATGATGAATGGAGAGGATATAAGAGTTCCTGAATTTGGTGATAGAAGAATGATGCATTCCAGCGACGGTATACTTATGAACACTAAAAACATATTGTTTATATTCGGAGGTGCTTTTGTAGGACTTGATGATATTATAAAAATGCGTTTAAAAGGCGAGAGCAGTTTGGGATTTGGTTCCAATGCTGTTATTAATAAACTTCAGAAAAATAGGATACTTAGTCAGGTTGATGTTAAGGATATAGAAAAATATGGTATGATACCTGAATTTATAGGAAGAATACCTATAGTAGTAACTTTAAATGATCTTACCAAAGAAAATTTAAAAGATATCTTGACAAAAACTTCAGAATCTCCTATTATAAAATATACTGAATTTTTCAAAAGTATAGGTAAAAAATTAACAGTAACAGCAGATGCCGTAAATTTTATAGTGGATAAAGCAGCCAGTATGAATATGGGTGCTAGGTCATTAAAAAGTATAGTTGAAACTGCTATGGTAAATATACTTTTTAATTTAGATGGAGTAAAAGGTAATACGTTTACTCTCACTAAATATGATATAGAAAATGCATTTAGTGAGAAAGAGTTTGTAAATTCAGGCAATGATGATAAAAAAATAGACAATTCCAATAAGAATTTTTCCAAAGAATCATTTATGGCTTGATTTTACTTTATGTTTGTTTATTTGTTATAAATAATGTATGTATATTTATTATTTAAGACAGGTAATAATTGGAGTTTGTAGAGATGATAGTAACTAAAGAAAAAGAATTATTAAAAGATTATGAGTTAATAGAAGCACATAAAAAAGGTGATGTAGAAGCATTAGATATATTATTAACAAGATACAAAAATTATATATTTAATTTATCATACCGTTTTATGCATAATTATGAAGATGCTATGGATTTAACACAAGATGTATTGATACGCGTATATAAAGCAATAGATAGATATGAAGAACGTAACTATTTTAAAGGCTGGCTATATCGTATAATAAGCAATACAGCTATAAATATGTATTCTAAAGCATATAGAAGGGAATCTCCATATTTAGAAAAATTAGAAATAGTAGATGATAAAAGGTATAATACAGAAAAAGAATATGAGAGGATATACCTTCAGGAGAAAATATACAATGCTTCTAGAAAACTAAAAGGAAAACAGAGAGATGTCTTTATATTGAGATATTATGAGAATTACTCATATAAAGAAATAGCAGATATACTAAGTATATCAAGCGATTCAGCTAAGAGTAATTATTCTTATGCTCTTAAGAAAATGAAATCGCTATTAGAAAAAGAAAGGACTCTTTTATGAAATTACATGACATGATGCAATTTAAAAGCAAAATCGAAAAGAAAAGATATCATTTTGATTTGCCAAGTTTGCCTGATAGGGAATGGCAGTACATGCTTCAAAGGGCTAAAATGGAAAGTATGAATAAAAAAGAGCTTAATCCAATATATGCCTTTATGTGTTCTGTTAGATTATCATTGGCTCTATCAACAGCAATAGTTTTAGTATTGGCTTTGTCATTATTTTATGGAAATGATAATGATACTTCTATTAAAGCTAACACTGCATCATCTAATAAGACTACAGTAAATGTAGTTAATAGTAGTTTTATTTAAATTGTAAATCTATAATAGAAATTTTAATTATACATTAACATTTTTTTATGTTAATGTATAATTTTATATTATTTATAATAATTATTTCTATTATATCCGATAATTAGTAAAATATTTTTATATATGCTTTGAAAAAATGGCATATATGTGGGATTATAATATGTTTCAGTTTCATTTAACAAGTAAAGCAAAAAAAGTTATAGAATTATATGCTCAAGAGGAAGCTAAAAGATTAAATCATGATATGGTTACTCCAGAACATATACTTTTGGGGTTATTGCATGAATCTGAGGCTTTGGCAACAAGAGTTTTGATGAGATTGAAAATAGATTTAGACAGATTAAAGTTAGAATTAGAATCTGTCATGGTAAAATCTTCAACTACAAAAGTATTTGGAACTTTACCTACTGCTCCGAGAGTACAAAAACTTATAAGTAGATCTGCTGAAGAAGCTAGAGCTTTAAGCCATAACTATATAGGTACAGAACATCTTCTCTTGGGACTTTTAAGGGAAGAGAGTGGTACAGCTTATAATGTACTTACAGGTATGGGGCTTGAGCTTACAATATTAAGACAAGAAATATTGAAAATGCTTGGTGTGGCAGGAAGCAGTATATCCTCTTCAGAGCAAACGCATCAAGATGATAATGTTAAAAAAGTTAAAACTCCTACTTTAGATCAATTTGCACGCGATTTGACTAAAATGGCTAGAGATAAAGCTTTAGATAGAGTTATAGGCAGAGAAAATGAAGTTATGAGAGTTGTTCAAATTCTTTCAAGAAGAAAGAAAAATAATCCTATACTTTTGGGAGAGCCAGGAGTAGGTAAAACTGCCATAGTTGAAGGACTTGCAGAGAAGATAGTTGCTGCAGATGTACCTGATATACTTCTTAAAAAAAGAGTTCTTACTCTTGATTTATCTTCAGTTGTTGCTGGCACAAAATATAGAGGAGAATTTGAAGAGAGAATAAAAAATATAGTATTAGAAATTAAAAAAGCTAATAATATTATAATATTTATAGATGAGCTTCATACATTAATAGGAGCTGGAGGTGCTGAGGGAGCTTTAGATGCAGCTAATATGTTAAAGCCTGCACTTTCAAGAGGAGAGATTCAATGTATAGGGGCTACTACAATCAATGAATATAAAAAATATATAGAAAAAGATGGTGCTTTGGTAAGGAGATTCCAGTCCATTAATGTAGAAGAACCTAGTATAGAAGATACTATAGAAATATTAAATGGTATAAAATCTAAATATGAAGAGCATCATAAGGTAAAATATACAGATGAGTCTATTAATGCTGCTGCTATTTTAAGTAAAAGATATATTTTTGAAAGACATTTGCCTGATAAAGCTATAGATTTAATAGATGAGGCAGGTTCTAGAGCTAGACTTCTTAATATGACTAGACCTCAGGAATTCAAAGATTTAGAGAAGAGAATAGAAGAGCTCAATGAAGAGAAGAAAAATGTTGTGGATAATCAAAATTTTGAAGAGGCTGCTAAAATAAGAGATGAAATAAGTTCATTACAGGAAGAACTTTCTAGTAAAGAGGAGAAATGGCGTGAAGAGAGAGAAAAGATTGAAACTTATATAGAAGAAGATGATATAAGACATGTTATATCTGAAATAACTAATATTCCTATAAAGAGATTATTAAATTCAGAAAGTAAAAGACTTATAGATATGGAAGAGGAGATTCATAAAAAAGTTGTAGGACAGAAAGAAGCTATATCTTCTATATCAAAGGCTATAAGAAGAAGCAGGGCAGGACTTAAAACATCGAAAAGACCACTTGGAAGTTTTATATTTTTAGGACCTACTGGTGTTGGTAAAACTGCTTTAGCAAAAGTACTTTCAGAGTTCATGTTTGGAGATAGTGATGCACTTATTAGAATAGATATGAGTGAATTTATGGAGAAGTTTGCAGTGAGCAGACTTATAGGAGCTCCTCCCGGATATGTTGGTTATGAAGAGGGGGGTGGACTTACTGAAAAAGTAAGAAGAAAGCCTTATTCTTTAATACTATTCGATGAGATAGAAAAGGCTCATCCTGATGTTACTAATATCCTTTTACAGGTACTAGAAGAGGGGCAGCTTACAGATAATTTCGGCAGAAAGGTTGATTTCTCCAATACTATTATAATTATAACAAGCAATTTGGGTGCTAGAGATATTGTAAAGGGAAGTTCATTAGGTTTTAATGCCGTAGGAAGCGAAAAAGATGCTAATGATATTAAAAACTTTGCTTTGGAAGAATTAAAACAAACTTTTAATCCTGAGTTTTTAAATAGAATAGATGATATTATAGTATTCCATACTCTTAGTAAAGATGATTTGAAAGATATTATTAATATAATGCTTAAAGAACTTAATGATGCTATAAAAGAAAGAAATATAGTTATTAATTTAAGCGAAGAGGCTAAAAATTATATTATAGATAAGGGATTTGATAAGAAATATGGTGCTAGAAGTTTAAGAAGGGCTATACAGAAAGAGATAGAAGATTATGTGAGTACCGAGATATTATTCGGTAATATAGAAGATGGTAATACTATTGATGTTGATGCAAATGACGGCTCTTTGGTATTTTCTTATAGTAAGTCTGTTAAGACTGAAGATAAGGAACTATCTAAAAGTTAGTTTAACATACTCCTATAAATATTGAAGATGCTTCCAAAATTTTATAATAAAATTTTGGGGCGTCTTTTTATAATACTTCAATGATTTGTTAGTATTTTTCTGATTCTATAATTAGTATAATCTTTTTTACATCATAATCTATAATTATTAAATTAGTCCTCATATTCGTATATCTTTATTATATTATTAACATCATATCCGTTTATAATTATACCTTTCCATTGCATTTCTGTTTTATTTATACGATATTTTATATTTGGTTTTAGATATTTATTTTCATTAGATGTATTTTATCATTTTCATATTTTATATTATATACATTATTGGTTTATTAATATTGTAAGAAAAAAAATAAATATATATTTCATTTTATCGCACTATAATTAAGAAATATAATTTTTAGTTATATACTTACAACATTTTAAATATTACTTTAAGATTTTTTTATATTAAAATATATCTTATATTTATTAATTATAAAAAAGTTAAAATAAAAGGCCATGTACGATTTCACTCATACATAGCTCTTATTTTTAATTGATTATTTATTGAGCAGCTTCATTAGTATTGTTGTTATTATTATTTTGCTGCTGATTTTTCAATATTATAGCTTCATCATAAGTTATATATTGCATATTAGGATCATAAGTACCAGCTCTTTCTTCACCATTCATACTAGGTATAGTTAATACCTGTCCTGGTAATATTAAATCTGGATTATTAGGGTCTCTTAATACATTTCTGTTAGCCTGATATAATCTATACCATTGAATAGGATTATTATATATGAATGAATATCCAGCTATTCTCCATAAAGCATCTGTTAAAGGAGTTCTTTGTACAACTGTGTAATACATAGGAAGTACAGTAACTTTACCTTGAGTATTAACAGTTTGACCAGTAGTAGCATCTATAATCTGACCTGTTTCATTATTATTTTCAGTTTCTATTAAATCTCCATCTCCAGGTCTTTTAGGTCCCATTTCATATATAGCATTCATAGTCTTATTAGCTTCTTCTAATTTTTGTTTTGCTAAAGTATTATCATTATTATTTAAAGCATCTTCAGCATCTTTAATTATTTGAGAAAGATTTTTATCTTCATCACTGTCTGGAATTATATATCCTTCATCTTTTAATTGCTGATATCTAGCTTTAAGATCATCTAATTGTTTTTGATTTTCTTCTCTATCTATAGTACTATTAGCATTATTAAGTAAATCATCCATAGCTTTAGAAGCTTCTAACGCTTTTTGACTTGCAGTAGTAGGATCAGTTTCTACTACATTGTTAGCATCAGCTAAAAGGGTAGATATATTTTTATCTGTTTCATCACCTTTTGTTATAGTGTTATCGTTTACAAGATTATTATATTTTTCCTGAGCATTAGCTATATCTTGTTTAGCTTTAGCTATAGAATCATTTTTTTCTTTATCAAGAGATTCCTGTTCAGCTTTTAATCTAGCTTCCTCCTCAGCCTTTCTTTTAGCCTCAGCTTCTGCCTTAGCCTTTGCTTCAGCTTCTGCTTTAGCCTTTGCTTCAGCTTCTGCTTTAGCCTTTGCTTCAGCGGCAGCTTTAGCCTTTGCTTCAGCTTCTGCCTTAGCTTTAGCAGCCGCAGCAGCTTTCTCAGCCGCAGCCTTAGCGTCAGCCTCCGCTTTAGTTATTCCAGCAAGAGCCGCAGCAACATTCTGCTGTACACTAGCAAAGTTATCAGTTTGTAAAGCCTCATCAGCTTTAGTTAAAGCACCAGAAACAGCTTTATCATTATTATCACCTGCTTTTATGCTTTTACCCAAAGCGGCATTGTATTTTCCTCTAGCATCAGCTATAGCTTTAGATGCAGTATCTCTTTCTCTTCCTAAATATCCTTCTTTAACTGTATTAGCAGAAGCTAATGCATTATCAAAATACTGTAAAACAGTAGTAAAAGTGTTTGAAGCAGTATTAAACTCTTCATCATTTTGAGCAACTGTATCAGGAGAAGGTATACTTCCTATATTAGAATTTCCTTCTTCAAAGTATTTTACAGCCTCTTCATATTGAGTTTTAAATTGATTATCGCTTGCAGCACCCATTTGATTTATTTCATTGATAGCATTATTAGCTTCATTTTTTGTTTTATTTATTCTAGCGTTCATAAGTCTGTAGAATAAAGCCATAGAAGCTTTGTCTATACTTGCAGATGCTTCCTGAGATTTATCATAAGACTGTTGATACTGACCTTCATTTTGCAGAGTATTTGCTTCTTCTGTTATTCTTGCTGCATCCTCATAAGTTTGAGCAGGCAAGATAGACCATGTAAAAGATAATAAAGCTATAGTAGCTATTATTTTTTTTATTTTCATCATTTACTCCTTAAATATTAATTCTGTTCCTGTTCGAAGACTTCTATTTCCTGCATCATCTTTTCCAATTGTGCCAGACGCTCTTTTACCAATTTCAAAGCTTCGTCACTTCTATCAAATTGCTCTTTAGTTTTATTGTATAAATCTGTATAAGCAACTTTAGCTTGATAAAGTTTATCAACCATAACTCTATAATCTTTAGTTTCAGCTGTATACATTGCATTAGCTTCCTGATATACAGTATCAGCCTTAGCGAATTCATCGCCATACATTACACCAGCTTTGATATCAATAGCATTAGTTGCACTTTCATCTGTTTGTTTTTTTAGTATTTCAGAATATGGTGGCAGACCTTTATCTAAAACCACATTATAATTAGTTTCAGCTGTTAATAATAATTCTTTAGCTTTTGCAGCCTCATCTTTGTTTTCTTCTTTCATTATAACATCGGCTTCAGCATATCCTTTCTCAGCTATGTCAAAATCTTCTGGAGCGAATGTTTTTATCTCCGAATATTTGTTTACTACTGTATCTCTTAAAGCAGTTACTCTCTCATATTCTTTAACGGGTAAACCTCCGCAGGAAATGAGCATAAAAGCTATTAGAGTAATGAAACCTATTTGTATCTTCAATTTCATAATCAGTTTGATCCTCCCAATCTTTATAAAATATATTTTATGGCTTTTAAATTAATAAAACCATAATTATCAAAATAAGAAAAAAATATAATTGTATTTTATAACAAAAAAAAATAAATTATGTTAACTATATTATTATTAACGGTATAAAAGTCAAGAACATTCGTAGTTTTTTTGTTTTTTATGTACTTATAAATAAAATAAAAAAGGGACTTACAATCAGTTAGTCCCTTTTTAATATCAAAATTAATAAATAAAATTATTTATTAGATAAATATTTATCTATACCTGCAGCAGCTTTTTTACCGTCACCTATAGCTAAAATAACGGTAGCAGCACCTCTTGCAGCATCTCCTCCTGCAAATACTCCCTCTATAGAAGTAGCACAAGTTTCTTCATCTATTTCATAAGTACCTTTTCTAGTTGTTTTTAACTCTTTTACTTTTCTAGCTATAAGAGGATTTGGAGTAGTACCTATTGCTATAACTACAGCATCAACTTCTATATCCTCTGTTTGTCCTTCAACTGGAACGGTTTTTCTTCTTCCATCAGGATCAGGCTCTCCTAATTCCATAACTTGAGTTCTAATAGCCACAACATTATCATTTTCATCTCCAAGTATCTCTAAAGGAGATCTTAAGAATCTAAATTCTACACCTTCTTCAACAGCATGGTGAATTTCTTCCAATCTTGCTGGAAGTTCTTTTTCAGTTCTTCTATATATTATATATACTTTTTCAGCACCTAATCTCACAGCAGTTCTGCATGCATCCATAGCCACATTACCACCACCTAATACAGCAACTTTTTTATGTTTTATTACAGGAGTATCTACTTCAGGGAATTTATAAGCACCCATTAAATTAACTCTTGTTAAATATTCGTTAGCAGAATATACGCCACAGAAATGTTCTCCAGGTACATTTAAGAATACAGGAAGTCCTGCACCTGTTCCTAAAAATACTGCATCATATTCCTTTCTTAATTCTTGAAAATCTAAAGATATTCCTGCAACTTCATTTATTTTAAATTTTACGCCGTCTTTTTTAAGGTTTTCTACTTCATGGGCTACTAATTCTTTAGGCAAGCGGAATTCAGGTATTCCATACATTAAAACGCCACCTATTGTATGTAAAGCCTCCAATACTGTAACATCATAACCTAATTTTATTAAATCTCCTGCACATGCTAATCCTGCAGGACCAGCACCTACTATGCACACTTTCTTACCATTTTTTTCTACCTGTAATTTTTCATGTTTAGCATGTTTTCTTTCATAGTCAGCAACAAACATTTCTAATTTACCTATAGCAACAGGTTCAAATTTTTTACCAACTACACATCTCTCTTCACATTGCTCTTCTTGAGGACATACTCTGCCGCAAGCAGCTGGTAATGCATTAGTTTCTTTAATTTTTTTAGCTGCTTCTAAAAATTTCTTTTCTGCTATAAGACCTATAAATTCAGGTATCTTTACTTTAGCAGGACATCCATCCATACAATGCGGTTTCTTACAATCCAAACATCTTAAAGCTTCTTGATATGCCTGTTCTTCTGTATATCCTAGAGGAACCTCTTTGAAATCTTTTCTTCTTTCTTCTGCACTTCTTGTAGGCATTTCTTGTCTAGGTATTTCACCTAATTTTGATCTTTGTGGCATATATATCTCCTATTTATTTCAGGTATTTTAATATAATTAATAGTGTATAAATTATACTATAATTCTAAATATAATCAAGGCAATTATTATGTTTAAATGTAAAAATCTTATTATTAATTTAAATAACTATTGACTATAATCGTTTTTTATAATATAATTACGAGAATAGTTAGGTAAAAAAAATTATTATCATTTTTATCGGAGGAAAATAATGGCAAGAGTATGTGAAATATGCGGAAAAGGTAAACAAAACGGTCATAGTGTGAGTCACTCTAATATAAAAACTAAACGTTCTTTTAATGCTAATTTACAAAGCGTGAGAATAGAAGTAAACGGTGCAGTAAAAAAGGCATTAGTTTGTACTAAATGCATCAAAGGCAATAAAATATCTAAAGCTAAATAATAAAGGTTTTTTAAATTTCAGAATATAATGAATGTTGATATAGGTAAATTTGCTGGATTTTGTGACGGTGTTAAATATGCCGTTGAAAATACTTTTTCTCAAGCTGCTAAAAATGACAGTGAAATATATATAGATGGACATTTAATTCATAATCCTCAAACTCTTAATATGTTGGAAAATATTGGTGTAAAAACATATGAAGATGATGAGGATATGTCTGTTTTGGATAATAAAACTGTTATTGTAAGAGCTCATGGTATATCTCCAAAAAGAAGGGATGCTCTTTCTTCTCATGCCAAAAAAATAGTGAATCTTACCTGTAAATATGTAGCTAAAATTCAAGGTCTTGTAAAAAAACATAGTTCTTTAGGATATAGAATCATAGTGATAGGAAATCCAATGCATCCTGAAATAATAGGGGTTTGCGGATATGCTGATGATGTTTATGTTGTATATAAAGATGAAGATTTAAATGAACTTCCTGATGATTCTAAAAAAACTTTAATAGTAGCTCAAACCACATTACAAAAGTCTGTTTTTGATAAATTTGTAAATCAAATAAAAGATAAATATAAAGATACTGAAATAATAATTAAAAATACTATTTGTATAGCTACTGAACAAAGACAAAATGAAATATTAGATATTGCTAAAAGAAATGATGTTGTTCTTGTTATAGGAGGCTCTGAAAGTTCTAATACAAGAAATTTATATAATATTGCCTCTGCCATTAAACCAGCTTTTTATGTTGAATATAAAGAAGATTTAGAAAATATAGATTTATCGAATTATAAAAATATTGGAATTATGGCTGGTGCTTCCACTCCTGATTGGCTGATAGAGGATGTAGCACAGACTATAAAGGATAAATATGCAAGTAATATAACTAGAATCTTTTCAAAAATATTCGATTTTCTTAATTATGGTTATATTTTCTTTTCTGTAGGTGCTTTTTTAATGTCATATGCCATATATGATATATTATCACAGCCTTTTCAGTATAAAATTGGTATTATAACTGCATTATATTATTTGTATATGAGTTTGGGAAATGGATACAGTAATTATACTATTAGAATAAGTGATTATAGAAGATATTTATTCTATCAAACTAATAAAATATTTTTTATTTCATTGATGGTGGTAAGTGCTTTATTGATGTTTTATTTTGCTTATAAGGTTGATATTGGTATATTAATGCTTTCTATACTATCAAGTTTACTTGGGGTAGGGTATAATATTAGCTTTGAAAATAAATCTAGATTTGAATCTTCATTTTTCTTTAGATTGTTTAAAAAGCTTATACCATTCAAAGCAATAGTGATATCAGTTGCAGTTGTTGTATTGTTAAATGGTTCTATATTTATTATGCATAGAGATATATTCAGCAGAAATCCGTTTTTATATTTATTTTCTACTAGCATAGTATTTTTGTTCATGTTTATAAGACAAGCTTTGATAGAAATAAAATTTTCTCAAAGTGATAAAATAGCAGGGGCAGTAACTTTGACAACATATATAGATTCTCATAAATTAGCTATTATTACAGGTATAATACCCATTATATTGGCTTTATTTATGGTAGTTGGTATTATTATAGATAAGTTTTATTTAGAAATCGATAAATTAAAATATTTTGTTCCTATTATATACAGTAGCATTATATCATTTGTTGTTATGAAGAAGAAAATAATAACTAGCAGACATTTGTTTTCAATTTTAATAGATTCTCCTCTTTATGTATTATTTTTAGCGGCATTAATTAATATTTAATTTATAGAGTCCAAAAATTACAAAAACAGAAAAATTCAAATATTATATGCCTTATTAATTAACACCGCTTAATATCATTAATTTTTTTTCATAAATAATGAAGAAGATGAACCAGCAAGATGATGTCTTCTTAAATCTATAAGTTCGAATATTGTAGCAGAAGATAAACTTTCTCTTAAAGCTTTAGGAGATTTTAGTAATTTAATAATCTCTTCATTAACCATCCATTCTTCATCATAAACATTACTCATAGAATCTCTAGGTGCATAAATCATATTACTTCTAGCCAATACTATAAATCTATTATTTTCATCATAATATCCTAATTCACCTATAAAGTAAGCATGAGGCATAGCTAGATTAACATATCTATCACCATAAATGTAATTTACTTCTATTTCTTTATGGATTTCGCCGTTAGTTATATCATAACCAAATACATGGAATATTCTAACTGATATTCTTTTTCCTTTTAAAGAGTGGTAATTTATATCATCATCAGATATATCCCAATAGAAAAAACACCATTCAGGATCACGCATCATCAGTACTAATTTAGTTTCATTGTATCTATCAGGTAATTCTCTGACTATATCTACTTCATCAGGTATATATTTAGGCTCTTGTACTTCTTCTATTTCTTCTACTTTTTCTACATCTTTAACTTCTTTTTCAACTTTTTTCTTTGATGATACTTTTTTAGTTGTAGTTTTTTTAGCAGTAGTTGAAGTTGTTTTTTTACCAGCTGCAGATTTTACTGAAGCTTTTTTGGTTGTACTGCTTGATTTTTCTTCTACATCTTTTTTATCAGCTGCAGATTTTTTAGCGGGGGTTTTTTTAGTGCTTTTTTCAGCTGCTTTTTCTGTTTTTTTAGTAGCCATTAAATATCTCCATAAACTTATATTTTTCAAAAAATATTATAGAATAAATACTTTTATTGTCAACAATTAAATTTAGTTTTTTACTTTTTTAGTTTTACTAGATTTTAATTATGACGATAATAAATAAGATTGAAAAAATTTTATATATTATGTATATTTATTTTTATATGATATAGGAGATAAAATGAAATTAAAGATTAGTATATTTTTATTGTTTATTTTTCATATATTAGCATTTTCTCAAGAATCCTTATCAATACCTGTTACTCCTAGTAAGGATCAGGAATTGGATAAAATTGTAGGTTATGCTAGAACATTATCCGAATTTGATGGCAGTATAAATGCATATACAAAATTAAAAGCATATTTAAATGTTTTGGACTCTAAAGGAATGGCAGCTTTGAAATCACATCCTTCATATCCTATACTTGGAGATGTATATATGTATGGTGCTGTTTATCTTTCTAAAGAGTATAAAGAAGATAAAATAATTGAATTTTATAAAAAAGCTTTAGAATTAAGGGCAGATCCGAATTCTAATTATAGACTTGCAACAATATACAAAAAAAGATTTGATGAATCTGTAAAGAAAAATGATACTCAAAAAGAAAAAGAATATGGTAAAAAAGTATATGAGCATTTAAATACATATATGATATTATCAGGAAATAAATCAGCAAAATATAAAGAAATTCTTCAATATTTTAGTGCATATAAATAAAAAATTATGTTTTAGTATTGACATTTTTTTTTATTATGCTATAATGCTGAAATATTAAAAATAATCCGAGATAGCTCAGTCGGTAGAGCAGGTGACTGTTAATCACCGGGTCGCAGGTTCGAGCCCTGTTCTCGGAGCATATTGAAGCTCCCATTTCAGGGAGTTTTTTTATTATTCTATTTTTTCTTAATATACTTCTTTATAAATCTACTTATAATCATAATAAAACCCATTATAGCCGATACTCCAAAACCTACCATTCCTATAACAGATGTTCCATGAAATAGGGGAGGAATATTACTTGTTATTATCAAAGCACTAGCCATAATCAATGAAGCTAGAACTATAGAATAGCTTAATCTATCAGCTAAAGCATCCAAAGTATTGGATAATGATTCCAATTTTCTATGTTCAAGCTGAATTTTCATGCCTCCTTTTTTTATAACAGTAAGTAAATCTCCTATATCTGTTGGAAGTTCTTTTAATATGCCAGTATAATCATAAAATAATTTTTTGAACTGTTTAAATAAATTATTAGGCTTCATCTGTTCTCTTACATATTTGAAAGCAAAAGGTTTAATATGTTCTATCAGCTTTACATCTTTATCCAAATTTCTAGCAACACCCTCAAGTACTATCAAAGATTTGATTAAAAGCATAATATTGCTAGGTAAAGTTAATCTAAATTCTCTTATTATATAAATAAGCTCATTGAATACATCTTCTATATTAATATTATCTAAAGGCATATCAACATATTTGCTTACTAGAACAAATATTGCCATATTAAATTCATCCATATTTTTTATTTCAGCATGATAACATAAATCAAGTATTGCCTTTGATAATTCTAAATAATCACCAGAACTGATACTCATGATTATAGAAGAAAATGCTTCTTTAGAATTTGGAGGAATAAACCCTATCATACCGAAATCTAAAAAACATAAAACATTATTTTCTAAAGCCATCAAATTTCCTGGATGAGGATCAGCATGAAAAAATCCAAGCATAAATATTTGTTCTAATACAGAATCAATACCTATAGATACAAGTTTTTTTCTATCATATTTTTCATCATCAGGCGATATATCAGATATTTTTATGCCTTCTATATATTCCATAGTCAATATACTTTTTGTACTGTATTCTTCATATATTTTTGCTATTTTTATATTTTTATTATTTTTAAAATATCTTGCAAATTTGAGAGTGTTATTCTTTTCAAAATTGAAATCCAATTCCTGCAAAAGCTGTGCTTTAAAAGCTGTTATTAATTTCTGAGGCTGCATTAAAACAAATTCCTCATTATACTTTTCTATGATATTTGAAAGCCATGTAATAACCTCTATATCCATAAGTATATTTTCTTCTATGTTAGGTCTTTTTACTTTAACAGCAACTTTTTCTCCATTTTTTAATACACCAGTATGAACCTGAGAAATAGAAGCACTAGCTTTTGGTTTTACATCAAATGTTTCAAAAATTTCATCTATTTTTTTACCTAGATCTGTTTCTATAATATTGATAGCCTCTTTTTCATCAAAAGGCTTTACATGATTTTGAAGTTTACTAAGTTCATCTATTATATCTCTAGGTAATATATCATTTCTATTAGATAATATTTGTCCTAGTTTGATAAAAGTAGTACCTAAATCTTCGCAGGCCATTCTAATTCTTTCGCCTCTGCTGTATTTACGCAAATCAATACCATTATGTTTTATATTAATTTTGTCTATTGGATTTTTTATTATTTTCAATATTGGTGTTATAGATATAATATCTCTGAAACCATAGGATATTATTATAGAAATTATTTCTCTAGCCCTGTTTATAAATTTCATGTTATTCATTTTCCATTCCCTATAAAAAAATGCATTATTAAAAGTATATAAATAATTTTAACAATGCATTTATAATCAATTCTGATAATAATTATTGCTTATTCTTTTGCAAAGATTCTTTTAATTCTTCTAATTCTTTTCTCATAGAGTCGTATTCTTCTTTTCTTACATAGCCAATTTTATCAATAGCTTTTTTTACTCTCTCATCTATGAATTGAGTTACTTCATCTTTAGTTTCAGAAGCTTTGCTTACCATATCCTTTACAAATTTTTCTCCCTCTTCAGCACTTACATTTTTATCTTTAATAAATTCGCGTGCAGCTTCTTCTAATTTCTCTTTACCTTTAAGCATCATTCCAATGCCTGAATAAAATCCTGATTTAATATCGTCTGATAATGACATGATGTCCCCCTTGTATCTATTACTTAATTTTTATCATTACAAAATAAAAAGTCAATATAAAATAATTAACTTTTCTATTTATAAAACCTATTATATGCTATTTTATAAAAGATAAATTATTTTTTAGTTATATAATATTTTTATCTACAGCATCAAAATAGCAGGCCATAAAATCGCCTTCTCCATTTTCAAAATCATTAACCATAGCAGCAACTTTTTTATTAAGTTCTTTTATCATAATATATGCTATTTCCTGAGCCTTACTCTCTGTTATATCAGTATTATTTTTTTGAATATTTTTTATAACTTTATTTACATTTACTCTTTTATATACTCCGTCGCTATCCACTTCTAAACTCCTTTATTAAATATGACCTTCTTTTTTCAAATTTGATTTAAGTACATCGATATCGCTTACAATATCTATAATATCTTCCTTTTGTATATTTTCTAATATATTATTTAAATATTTTGTAACTGATTCTATAGATTCTTCTATGTTAGATTTTATATTATTGGAATTTTCAGTATTTGAAGATGATAAATCTATATATGAATTAATGAGTTTCAATGTTGTAGGTATATTATATTCAAGCATTTTTTTCAAATATTTTACTGACTGTTCTTTTTTATCATCATCATCATTTATAATTTTGTCTATAATGTATTTAAATATATTATTTAAATTCTTAACTTTAGATGAAAAATTATAGTCATATATTTGGCTAACTGAATTATTAATTGATTCGTAATATTCCAATGCTTTTTCAATTACTGGGTTTTCATTTTTGTCTGAATCTTTTTTATTAACATAACTATATTCTATATCTATAGCATCATTAAATTTATCATTATTGTATCCATTTTTATTTAAATTTTCTCTATATTCTTTATTATATATGGAATCAAAATCTTTTTCACTCATAAATATAAATCTGAGTAAATCTATAATGCATAATAAATATGGTATGCCTGTCCAGAAAAATAAAATATATAATATTCCTCTTTTATTCTGTCCTAGATAAAATTTTTGTATTCCGATTCCTCCAAATATCAAAGAAAGTGCAGAACATATTATAGCTTTAATTCTTTTTCTCATTTATAATAAACCTAAAATATTTATTGTTATATAATATCAAAGTATTAATTTTTAACAAGTAATTTTTTATATGTACTTTATATTAAATTTTTTATTGAAGCGGATAGAATTATGAAAAAGAAATTAGAATTACAGACTACAACTCTTTGGGATTATCCATCTCAGCAGTATTTAAAAAGTGAAGAAGAAAAACATAAACATTATATAGGTGCTACACCTTCATATATAATATGGAATTTAATTAATAAATATACAAAGGAAAAAGATTTAATTGTTGATCCTATGGCTGGAAGTGGAACTACTGTTGATGTGGCTAGAGAACTTGGAAGAAGGGCATTAGGTTATGATATAAACCCTAAAGCATTACAAAGAAAGGATATTTTTAAAGCTGATGCTAGAAAAATACCTATAGAAGATGAAAAAGTAGACTTTGTATTTATAGATCCTCCTTATAGTACGCATGTAAATTATTCTGATGAGAAAAACTGCATTGGAAAACTTACTGCAAAAGAAAATGAATATTATGAAGCTATGGAAAAGGTTATTAGTGAAATATTTAGAATAATGAAAAAAGATAGATATATGTCTTTATATGTTTCTGATTCTTATGAGAAGGGATTTCCTTTTATGCCTATAGGATTCAAACTATTTGAGATAATGTCTAAATATTTCATGCCAATAGATATAATATCTGTTGTTCGTCATAATAAAAATCTCAATAAAGGTAATTATCATATAGCAGCAGTGGAAAATAATTTTTATTTGAGAGGATTTAATTATCTTTTTATAATGTATAAAAAAAGCAATAAAACAATAGATAGAAATGGAAAGCTACATCTTCGAAATTTATAATTATTTTAATATTTAAAAAATAAAAAAGCAGAGAGTATATTTAATCTCTGCCTTTTTATTAAAATTTATTTATTTCAAATAATTCATATCTTTAGGAATATAATCATCTATTACCGTAGCTTGTTTTAGATTTCTTCTTCCCTGCATAGACATTATATTATAAGAAGCGGCACCAACATTTTGATTATCTATAAGTATAGTTCTTTTCTCCATTCTTTCTAAATCTATATTTGAAGTTCTTACCTGATCGAAATATTCACTAGCCAATACAAAATGTTTAAATGCTTCTTGTTCATTAATAATATTATTTGTAACAGTGGAATTATGAGCATAAGCCACACCTATATTGTTATAAAGACTAGCTAAATAACTTACAAGTATAAAGTCGCTTTCCATACGCATTTCCAATCTTCCCAATCTGTCTCTTTTTGCCAATATTTGACTTAAAGCATTTCTATAAAAACCATTGGCTAAATTAGCTTTATCCAAATGTAAAAGTGAATTACCCAATGCATAGGACACTACACTATTACTAGGATTTTTTTGGAATAAAGCATTAAATCCTTCAAAAGCTCTGTCGTATTCACTATCTAAATAATATATCCAAGATAAATTATATAGAAGTTTATCGCTTCTTAAATTAGGAGCTAAATTATCATAAGCCATTTGATAATGCTCTTTTGCTTTAGGATAATCTTTTTCTTTATAGAAGTATACATTACCTAAATTATAATTAGCATCTGGATAAGCTGCATTTATAGCCAAAGCTTCATTAAAGTTTTTAACAGCATTTCCATATTCTCCTAAATTATAATATATCTGACCTAGCATATTATATACATATTCTTTTCCTCTATAGAAAGGATCTGATTCATATATAGGCAATGCTGTTGAAGTTAATATTTCTCTAGCTCTGTCATAATGTTTTAATCTAGTTTCATAATCTGCATATCCTATTACCGATTCCAAATTTTTAGGATATGCCGCTAAAAGACTTTCAAATAATTTTCTTGAGCCGTAAAAATCATCTTTATCAAGAAGATATTTTGCCAATTTAGGATATACTTCATCATCAATATAACCTGATTGTAATAGATTAATATGATTTTGAATAGCTTTCACTTGCTTATAATCATCTTGATAGATTTTTATAAGCATTACTCTTTTTCTAGGAACAACTCCGTCACCAAAGAAATTAACCATATCTCTGTAATTATTATAGGCTATATCATAATAATCAGGCTCTAACATATTTTTTGCTCTGCTTATCATAAGAAGTCCGCGTTCATCATATATGGTTTCTTTTTCTTTTTTCTTCTCAGTATAAACAAGCATATCATTGTAAAGCTCTTCACCTAAAATATAATCTTCCTGAGAGAATTCTTTTTCTCCTTTTTTTCTATAATAGAATCCGTAAGTTATTCTAGTTTCAAAATCTCTAGGTTTTATATTCAAAGCACTTTGTATTTTATTATTTGCTTCATTAAATGTTTCTCTAGCAATATAGGCTCTAGCATATTTATTATACCATTTTATTTGTTTAGGCTGATATCTTTCACCTTCAGCAAAATTTCTCTCGGCATCATCATAAGTACCTTTTGATATACTCACTAAACCTTGACTATAATATTTATTTGCCATCATAGGTTTATAAATGAATTGGAAAGAGAATAATACTATTGCTATAAATAATATTAAGAATACAGCAGCAACTCTGATTATTTTAGCATAATCTTTTAATGAATTAGGTATAGGTATTAATTCTAATATATTTTTTCTGCCTTCTTCTTGAAGACTCAAACCTAATTTTTTATTCAATAATTCTGTAATGTTTTCACTAGACTCTCCACGTTCTAAAGCATTAAGTAAATATTCCATAGAATCTCTGTCTAGTTTTTCATTAAGTATAGCATCCAAAACATGGTATTGTGTAATAGGAGATAGATATCTTATAGAATTAATAACCTTATCATGATCTATATTACTACCCAAATCTTCATATTTGGAATTAGGCAAAGAATCAGCAGTTTCAGGAGCAGGAAGAACAGTACCTCCTTCAACTATATTGTTTGAAGGTATATTACTGTCTTCATTATCTATATCTATATCATTTAAATCTAGCTCATGATCTTCTTCTGATTTATCTTCATCTGCAATATCATCTAAATCTTCATTACCGTTTTGAGTTTTTTCTTCTTCATCTTTAGTTTCTTCTTGCTCATCTAATATACTATCTAAAGACAAGTCATCATCTTCCTCATCTTTAACTTCTTCTTGAGTTTTTTCTTCTTCATCTTTAGTTTCTTCTTGCTCATCTAATATACTATCCAAAGACAAATCATCATCTTCCTCATCTTTAACTTCTTCTTGAGTTTTTTCTTCTTCATCTTTAGTTTCTTCTTGCTCATCTAATATACTATCTAAAGACAAATCATCATCTTCCTCATCTTTAACTTCTTCCTGAGTTTTTTCTTCTTCATCTTTAGTTTCTTCTTGCTCATCTAATATACTATCTAAAGACAAATCATCATCTTCCTCATCTTTAACGTCTTCTTGAGGTTTTTCTTCTTTGTCTTTTACTTCTTCTAATAGATCATCATTATTCAATATATTATCTAAATCACCTAAACTAGAATCTTCATCTTCTAATATATCATCTAAATTATCAGCTATTCCTTCAATATCTAAATCATCAGAAGCATTTTCATCAATATCCATATCAGGAAGATCAGGTAAATCATCATTATTTTCTTTATGTATATTTTCATCTATATTAGGTAAACTATCAGGTAAAGGTAAATCACCAAATGTAGGTAATTTCTCTGAATGAATATCATCATACTTTTCATTATCTTTGATATCTTTTTCTATTTTTTCTTCTAATTCTTTATCTTCAGGTAAATCTAAGCTATCTATATCAGCGGATACTTTATCATTGTCTGAACTATCATCTAAACCTAAATCTTCAGGCAATCCTAAATCATCATCATCTGAATCTAAATCTTCAGGTAAATCTAAATTATCTATATCAGCGGATACTTTATCATTGTCTGAACTATCATCTAAACCTAAATCTTCAGGCAATCCTAAATCATCATCATCATCTGAATCTTCAGGTAAATCTAAATTATCTATATCAGCAGATACTTTGTCATCGCCTAAATCTTCGGGCAAGTCTAAACCATCGTCAGATTCTTTATTATCATCTAAATCCAAATCTTCAGGTAAATCTAAATTATCTATATCAGCAGATACTTTGTCATCGCCTAAATCTTCAGGCAAGTCTAAACCATCATCAGATTCTTTATTATCATCTAAGCCCAAATCTTCAGGTAAATCTAAATTATCTATAT
>NZ_JARHYI010000155.1 GCF_029258575.1 Brachyspira sp.
TGATAATAAAGATTCTGAAAACAAAGATGAAAATAAAGAATCTGCTAATAAAGATATACTTAATGCTATAAAAGAAGTATTGGGAACTGACAGAGTTGCTGAGGTAAGAGAAACAGACAGACTTAAAGAAAGCGTTGTATGTTTATCTAATAAAGAAGATTCTATCAGCTTTAATATGGCTAAAGTTCTTGCTGAAGCTGGAAGCAATATGTTTGGAATGAAGCCTGAAAGGGTATTGGAGATTAATACTTCTCATGATGTATTTAAAGCAATGGAAAAAGAATATCAGGCTAATAAAGTTTCTGAGACTTTCAAAGAGTACAGTGAACTTCTTTATGATGAGGCTTGCATACTTGAAGGACTCCCTCTTGAAGATCCTAAATTATTTGCAAGCAGAATGAGCAAATTGATGCTTAAATAAATTTATTATTACTTATATTAATGAAAAGGACTGCATAATAAATGCAGTCCTTTTTTAATGTCTTTTTATCCTTAAAAACTTAGGTTGGTATGACTTTTTTAATAATAAATATATATTACTATTAAGTCTTATTTTTTGTATATATACAGTGGTTTTTAAAAGAAAGAAGCATATCTGTATGCAAGATGTAAGCCTAAATTTAAATTACCATATCTTTCATTTTTAGCGAAACCTTTTCTATTTTTTATCATAAGTCCCCTATCATAACCTATATACATTCCAATAGCTATAGCCATATCCTCTCTGAAAAATATATTATAATCTGCAACAAATTTGAAATATGTTCTAGGAGTTCCACTAGAGTTATAACTATTATGTATTTTGCCATCATCAACAGAAATTGCTGGTTTATTTAAAGGAAATTTAGCTCCTATATCCAATCCTAAAGAAAAATTATCTATATATATTTTGGGCATAATACCTAAACTTATATTATGAGATTCATAAATATATTTCAGATTAAAATCAGGTTTATTTATATTTATTTTGTCGTATGAGTATCTCATTGTACCAAGAAAACTTATTTTAACTAAGTCGTTTATTCCCAAATAATATCCTATACCTATTCCAGCACCACCCTGAAAGTTTATAGTATTTTTTTCTACTTTATACTCTGATTTCCCACTATGAGGCATCATAATGCTAATACCTAAAGGTGCATTGAAATTAAAATCTAGTCCATGTCTTATTTGAGTATATGCATTTAGAGGTATTATTAAAATTGCTAATATAAATAAATATTTTTTTAACATATTGCTATATCCTTAATCATCAAATTTTTGTCCTAAAAGTTGTCCATTGTTGGAGTCTATATAAAGTTCCATCATATTATTCAGTTTTATTTCATATAGATTCCATTTATTTTTAATCTTTGTTATAACAGTATTTGGATAAGTTTTCATAATTGTATTTATTACAGGTTCTGGAAGTATATTGAAAGGTAATGCAGTGTAATTTCCTTCTATTTCTTTTAATTCTCCGTTTCTAAAGAATTCTATTTCAACACCATTATTTAATACAACTTCATATTTCTTTCTCTCCATCTCGGCATATATTATAGAAATATTTGGAAAGTATGTATTTATAAACTGAATTATATTGTTAGGTAGCTGTTCAGGTGGAATATATATATCATCTGCATTTACTGAAATCATTATAATAAAAAACAAAAGTACAATTTTTTTTATCATATAGGTTTTATATCCTTCATATACTTAAAAAACTAATCTTTTATTTATATAATTTTTTACTATGTACATATTATTATTCAGATTAGAATTTCGGTATATTTTATAATTGAAATAATTATTGATAAAAACAGAATATTTTTGCAGGAGCATATTTTTATAGATGACTGTAAATAATATTATTGTTTTTTATTATTTTCATTCATTTCAATGCTATATATACTAAATATAACAGAAATTGTATAAATGTCAATAAAATAATTAATGAAAAAATAAAAATAATATGGAAATTAATATAAAATGATATAAAATATTATTATTATTTGTTATTGGAAAAGTATCATGATAATAGATTTAAAAAAATATTCTTTAATAGATTTTCAGCAAATAAAAACTAATATCGAAACAATAATAGATATGAATTTTGATATTATAGTTATAAATGAGACAGCATACTTAGTTATGTGCCTTGTGAAAAGATAGAAGATGTTCTATTTTCATTGGAAGGTTCAAAATATATCGATTCTTCTTCGCTTTATGTAAGCAAATCTTTGATTTCTATCATTGAAAAACAATCAACTATAGATTTGAATAAACAGCATGCTGATATACATGATATTAATATTTTTTATTCATTGTATAAAAATTGCGAATTTGAAACTGACAAAGAATATTATGATAATCATTTTAAGGAATTGATATCCATAAGAAATATAGAGAGAATAGATTATCTTAAAGAGTTATTTAATAAATTAAAGTTGTTTACCACTCAAAATAAAGTAGATTTAGAATTGGCAAAGCTTATAGGAAATATTTTGACTGATATAGGAATCATAGAAAGATTGAATCTTATATATCATTTGAATTATATAAAACAGAATAATATATCCGATTTGAAAAATTATCATAATGTTAAGAAAGATGATCTTCTTTTTGCAGATATAATAGGTACTATAGTGAATATTTTAGAGAAAGAATATGAAGTTCATAATATATATAGTAATATACCATCTTTTAGTGATGATAATGTAATATGCCATAGTAATAGAATATTTATTATGATGGTAGAATTTTTATATTATTATAATGAAGAGATATCTAGATGTGTAGCCTCAAAATTAAGGGTGGATTATAAGAAGAAATATTATGAATATTATAATAAGATAGGTAAGAAGTATAATTTATTAACTAAAGCTGATAGAATAGAGGATATTTCCAAAGTAGGACTTAGAAAAATAGAACAAAATGAGATAAAACATTATGCTAGAGCAGCATTTTGGCATGATATAGCACTTGTTGATGTACTTCCTAATATACCTATTATAAGCAATAATGAAGGAGATAATCATTCAATATTAGGTTTTAATTTGCTTAAATACTGTATGGCACAAAATGAATATACATATACTACAGTAGGACTTCATCATGAATATTATGGATTTGGACATGGTATATTTACTAATATGTATAATAAGCAATTTTTGAATAAGAATTATAATAATATAGAAAATATATTGACTTATGATCCTAATGATATTTATGCTTTGAGTGCTTTATCATATTTTCCAGCTAAGGCTTTGGAGATAGTGGATTCTTATGACAGTTTATATATTAATGCTTCTAAAGATGGTAAAGAAAATATTGCTAATGAAGTAATAAATTATATGTATGAGAATTTTTTAGAGTATGATGTAAAGATAGATCCTATAATTTTTTATATATTCATAAGGTATTTAGAAAATATTAAGAAGATTTCTATATATGATTGTCCTTTATAATATAAAATTATCTATTTATTTTATACTTGACAATTTAGAAAAATCTTATATTCTATAGTAACGTTTGTTATTTTAGGGAAAGTAATTGTTAAAAAAAGATATTAATCAAGAGTATAAAGGTCCTGTTAGCGTATATTTAAAGCAAATAGGAGAAATAAGAAGACTCACTAAAGAAGAAGAACTTGATTTATGGCAGCGTCTTGAAGCTTGCCGAGAAGAAAGAGTATCATTAGAAAATAATAATGATGAGGAATCTTTTAAAAAAATAGAAAATATTGATAAAGAAATAAATTCTATACAGCATAAGTTAGTAAAATCTAATTTAAGACTTGTAATAAGTATAGCGAAAAGATATTATAACAGTGGTGTTCCTTTCATTGATATTATAGATGAGGGTAATATAGGACTTATAGAGGCAGTAAAAAGATTTGAATATAAAAAAGGATTTAAATTTTCTACTTATGGTGTTTGGTGGATAAAACAAAGTATAGTGAAAGAGATATCAAGCAAAAGACATATAATACGATTTCCTATGCATATAGCTAGATTGATAAAAAAAAGTATACAAACTTCAAAAGCTCTTACACAGCAATTAGGTAGAGATCCTACAATAGATGAAATAGCAAAAGAAATGAAAATAGATAGAAAAACTTTATCATATATTATGATCTTTACTCAGGATACTGCCAGTGTAGATTCATTTTTTAAGAATTCTGATAATAATGATATGACTACAATTATAGAAGATAAAAATTTTCCATCTCCGCATCAAAAAGCATTTATGGATAGTTTGAGAGATACATTAACAGAAGCTTTAAAATGTTTAGATGAAAAAGAGAGAACAGTTATTATTTCAAGATATGGTTTGTATGGTAAAGAAGCTAAAACTCTTGAAGATACAGGAAAAGAATTAAATATCACTAGAGAAAGAGTTAGACAAATACAGATAAAAGCTATAAAAAAGCTGGCAGGACTTAATTTATCAAAAGAATTAAAAAGTTTCCTATGGGATTAATTTTCACATCATAATTATTATATTTTTTTATTAAACAATTTATATTTTTACCGAAAAGTGAATATAATAATTTACAATCATGGATGGGAAATTATGTCTAACGAAATGAAAGCAAAATTAAAACCAATAATAATAATAGTAATATTACTTGTAATTTTGGTTGCAGGTTTCTTTATTGCTAAAAGTATATTAGGCTCTAATAATATACCTGTTTTAGATTTTGGAAATACTGAAACTAATAATATGACCGAAGATACTATAACTACAGATGATATATTCGGAGATAATATAACTCCAGAAGAAAAAGATTTTTTAGCTACTAATAATAATATATTATCTGATAATAATACTAATGTTCAATCAACAAATAATGATTCATCTATTAATCTTTCAGGCAGCGGATTATATGAGGCTGAAAATAATGGCAATATACCTGATATACCTCCTGCTTCAAAAACAAATAATAGCGGAAGTTCTGCATATACATATAATACTGAAAATTCTGTTTTGGTAACAAGTTCTAATACTCTTAGACCTAATAATACAGTTGAAGCAATTAGTGAAACTACTAATGTTAGAATAAGTTCATTCATTATAAATTATAATGATAGATTCATAGCTACTAGAAATAATCCTGTATTAATAACTTTAGCAGTAAAATCACCTGCAGAAGGTAGATATGCCAAAATAAGGGTATATGCTAGAAGAGTGAATAATAATTATCATATATTAAGCAAAGATTTAGTATTCTATTTACCTAAAATATATGTACTAGATGGTCAGGCACAAACTCAATTCTATTTTGCAGGAAGAACTTCTGCAAGTGGAAAGTATTTGCCTAGAGGAAGATATTTATTATATGCTGAAGCAGAAATTACAGATGCTAACGGCAAATCAGTCGGAAAAACAGGAAGATACCCTGTTCCTCAATGGAATTATGTTGTAACATTACAATAAAATATTTATTGTAGTAATGAAGCCCTAATATTAAATATTAGGGCTTTTTTATTAACTTAAATATATTTTAAGGAAGTATTATGTTAATAATAGGAAAATTATTTCCAAGCTAATCATATTCATATCTTTTATAATATTCAAAACCTATATGCTTATAAAAATTGTATGCATTTGTATTTTGTTCATTAACTTATATTCCCTTAATGGCATAATTATTTATAATTTTTACCTATTCCTTCACTATAATTGTAAGGGTAAAAAGCATATTTATTTTTTATCATACACAGTATGTTAACAATACTATCATCTTTTAAGAATAAATGTGTATCCTTTACAGATTTTACCATACAATATAAAGCTATCTATAATTGTATCATCTCGTTTTTTTTATTTATATATATTCATAATTTATTATTAAAAATTATTGGTATTAAGTTTTTATTAATTTTATAAATACCAATAATTATTTTTATTATTTAATTTTATTGGAAATTTTTCTCTATTAATTTTTCATAAGTACCATTTGTTATTATATGAGAAAGTCCTACATTAATTTTTTCTAAAAGTGCAGTATCTTCTTTTCTAACAGCAATGATATAATTTTCTTCTACATTATCTCTTTATACTAATTTTATATCATTATTATATTTAGCAAAATTTTTACAAGACTCTTTATCAAATACAATAGCATATATTTTATTTTCTTTTAATGCTAATATAACAGTAGCACCTGTATAGAATTTTTGATTATTAATTTCTTTTCTATCATTCATTATAGTATTTCCTGTAGTTTTATAACAACACATATATTTTTCCAGCTAAATAATCAAAAGTTTTTATAGTGTCATCATCTTTATGAACAAGTATGTCCTGATTTGATACATAATAAGGTTCTTAGAAATTAACAAATTGTTTTATTTCTCCTGATAATTTTGCAACTTCGATCATTATATCATAATCAAAACTAGATATCTATTAATTATCTAAATATACGAAAGTAGGAAAATCTACATCTATACCTACATATATAGATTTATTTTCTGTTTCTGATGCTTTATCATTACAGCTTTAGCCTCTTAATTTATTAAATTATAGCTATTTATAGTATTATCGTATAAAATAATACTATAATATTTTTTAGCCAAGAAGAAAATATCAATAAAATATAGTTATAATAATATTGATATAATGATTATTTAATTATATAATAATAAAATGAAAGTTAACATATTTACAGAAAAATTAAATACTAAAATATACGGACAAAATACTTTATTATATGAGTCGTTAGAAAGTACAAATAAAAAGATGATTGAAGATTTAAATATAGGAGTGAAATTAGAAGAAGGCAGTGTATATATAGCTTTAGTTCAAACATCAGGAAAAGGAAGTTACGGTAATAAATGGGAATCTAATAATAATTTAGGATTATGGTTTAGTATTTTAGTTTACTCTCCGTATAAGAAGCAGGCATTAAGTTTTTTACCTGGAATAGCTTTAAGCAAATGTTTAAGGGAAAAATATAATGTAAATGCTCATGTTAAATGGCCTAATGATGTTTTAGTTGCTAATAAAAAAATATCTGGAACTCTTATACAAGTTACTCCTATAGAAAATAGAAATGCATGCATTATAGGAACAGGTATTAATTTATATCAAACTAAAGAAGATTTTGATTTAAGTATAAGGGATAAAGCTACTTCATTATATATTGAAAGCAATAAAAAAATAGAATTGGATATTTTTTATAAAGATTTGATTTCTTATTTTGAAGACATCTATACAGGAGAAAAAGGTTTAGCTGATTATTTTATAGAGTATAGTAAAATGATAGGAAAAACTATAAAGGCTAGAAAAGATAATATTGAAATTTATGCTGAAGTTAAAGGCATAACAGAAGAAGGATATTTACAAGTTGAAGTTGATGGAAAATTAGAAACTTGGATATCAAGAGCTTCTTTAGATATAGATACAAATTATTAAAAAATGGAAGGTAGTTATGAAAAAACCAATACCGTATAAAAAACCTGAAGAGAAGAAACAATTAAATAAAAAGAAATTATTTATGCTTATTATACTTGAAATAATTATTATACTGCTTTCTATAGTTACAACTGCTATAATATCATTATTATTTGGAATCAATCCTTATATAAGTGCTGGTATAAGTGCTGCTATACTTGTGGTATTTAGTGTATTTGTGGCTAGAGAATTTTTGATTAGTATGAATAGTAAATAATTATAAAAAATACCTACCATATATAAAATGGGGTTTATTATGGTAGGCTTTTTAAGAAAACATATGATAAAAAATAAAAACAATCTGTAATGTATAGTATACTATGTATTGTTTTTGTCAATATTAATTTTTTAAATATTAAAAAAAACAACTATATAAATTTTGGGGCTGTCCTAGATAACTTAAATTTGTTATAATTTAGTTATGAAACGAAGTAAATTAAGCCGAGAAAAACAATTAAAGTTAATAGAACATTTTGTTGCAGGAACTACAGCCCGAACAGCT
>NZ_JARHYI010000044.1 GCF_029258575.1 Brachyspira sp.
AAAAAACGCTCAAGACTTTGCATATAACAAAGCCTTGAGCTAAACACTATATTAAAAAACTATCCTATGGATCAAAACTAAATAATACCTGCTATCCTTCCAGCAACCTGATAGAATATAAAACTAACTACCCAAGCAACTACCAATGTATAAATCATTAAGAAAGGTATCCATTTGTTTCCTATCTCAGAACCTATAACACCGACTGCCGCAAAACAAGGGAAATAAAGCAATACAAAAAGAAGCAATGTATATGCAACTATAGGATTAAATACAGGGTCATTCTGTAAAGATTCTGTAAGTGTAGCTTCATCTCCATCTTCTATAGATTTAATCTGTGCTATAGTAGAAACTAATACCTCTTTAGCAGCTCCTCCTGCAACAAGTCCAATACCTATTCTCCAATCAAAACCCAAAGGCTTAATAACAGGTTCAACAAATTGTCCTATTTTACCAGCATAACTCTGTCTTAACCTTTCAGAAGCCACTAATCTGTCAAATTCAGCAGTTACAACCTCTTCATCATTTACATCTAATCCCTGAATAGTAGCCAACTCTTTAGCATCCTGCATAAGTCTAGCATTATCTTCTTCAGTAGGAGTATATTGAGGGAATGTCATCAAAGCCCAAATTATTATTGAAGCAGCAAATACATAAGTACCAGCCTTCTTAATATACATCCAGCCTCTGTCAAACATATGTCTTAATACAGCTTTTGCCCTAGGTATTCTGTATGGAGGAAGTTCCATTACAAAAGCACTTTCTTCTCCTTTGAAAAATGCTTTTCTAAATATGAATGCCATTATAAAAGCCATTAATATACCAATAATATATATACTGAACATAACAGAAGCAGCCATTTTAGGGGCAAAGAAAGCACCTATAAATAATATATAAACAGGAATTCTAGCACCGCAGCTCATAAATGTCGTAATTAAAACTGTTACTACCCTATCCTTTTTACTTCTCAATGTCCTTGCCGCCATAACTGCAGGAATAGAACATCCGAATCCCAAGAAAAGAGGTATGAATGACTGACCATGCAAGCCTAATTTATGCATTATCTTATCCATTAAGAAAGCAGCTCTAGCCATATATCCACAGTCCTCTAAAAAAGCAATTCCTGTAAACAATATCAATACAAGAGGAAGGAAGGATAATACAGCACCTACACCGCCTATTATACCATCAACAACAACAGATTGTATCAAACTACCGTCAGGAAGCAGACCTCCCACAAAATCAGACAATGCCCCTATTCCTGTTTCAAGCCAACCCTGAGGATAAGCACCTACAGTAAATGTAACTTTAAATATCAGCCATAATACAGCTAAAAATATAGGAAATCCAAGCCATTTATTTAAGAATATTACATCGGCAGCCTCTGTAAAATTGAATGCCTGTATATTATCCCTATGAACAGCCTCCTGTAAAGCACCCCTTATATAGGAATATCTCTTATCAGCCATTATAGAATCTGTTTTCGCATTCATAGAAGTTTCTAATTTAATTATTTCTCTATTTAAAACCTCTATTACTTCTCCTCCGTTATTACATTCTCTTCTTATAGAGTGAATTGCTCTTTCATCTTTTTCTAAAGTCTTAATAGCAAGCCATCTTTTATGAAGCTCGCTTATATCTCCATGCATAATGTCTGAAATATTTTTGATAGAATTTTCTACTTCTTCACCATATCTTATAGCAGAATTTTTATCAAGCTTATTTCCAGAAGTATACATATCTTCTATCTTTTCTAATATTCTTATAACGCTTTCATATTTATTTCCATGTACTTTCATTACAGGCAATTTTAAAAGATCTGATAAATTCTGTTCATCTATTTTAACGCCATTCTTCTCAGCATGCTCATACATATTAAGAACACATACTATAGGAATTCCCAATTCTATAAGCTGTAATGTAAGATAAAGATTTCTCTCCAAATTTGTAGAATCTATAACATTAATGATAAAGTCAGGCTTTTCATTAAGAAGCACATCGCATGCTACTACCTCATCTTGAGAATAAGCACTCAAACTATAAACACCAGGCAAATCTATCAAATCATAATTATAACCATTATAAAGCATATTAGCCTGTCTTTTTTCTACTGTTACACCGGGATAATTAGCAACTTTATAATTAGCTCCAGTTAAAGCATTGAATATAGTTGTTTTTCCTGAATTAGGATTACCAGCAATAGCTATTTTAAATTTAGTATTATTAGATGCTACTTTTAATTTCTTTGCTATATCGCTTTTACTTTCTACTAATCCCTCTTCATCTTCTTTAGTATCCTTATGTTCTATAGGCTTTAATATTCTTTCTTTTTTAAGTTCTACATTTGATTTAGCAACTTCTATACCATTAGCCTCTGATTTTCTCAAAGAAATTTCATAATCCATAATATGAACTTGTATGGGATCTCCAAGAGGAGCTTTTCTAACAATCCAACCTTTAGCCCCAGGAGTAAATCCCATTTCTATTATTCTTTGTCTTATCTCGCCATCAGTAGCGACTTTATCAACAACAAAACCTTCTTCAATATCCAATTCTGTCAGTTTCATAAATTTTCTCCTTTTTTATAAAAAAAAATTAAAAAGTATTTACAAAGTGTTTGTATATTCTAACATTTATAGATAAATTGTCAATAGATAAGATATATATATTTCTCACAAAAAAAATAAAAAACTATATTATTTTTTACTTCCTATAACCATACTTATAGTAGATAGTATTATTAATGTAGAACCTATAATAATATTAAAAGTCAATTCTTCTTTATATAAAAAAACAGAAGTAACAACAGTAGTAGCAGGTTCGAACATATTAAGTATAGAAGCGAGTGAAGAACCCAATCTCTTTACACCATAAAGTAAAAGCCCTAAAGAAAATATAGTACATACCAAGGATATAACAACAAAATTGCTAAATACATACAAGTTATTTAAAAGCTGCAAAGAATTTGTAATGATGCCAACTATAAAAAAAGATACAGACACAAATAAAGACATATAAAACATAGAAACTATAGTATCAACTTCAGAAAAACTGCATCTTTTATTCGCGACTATATATGCTCCGTAAGTAACAGTAGTTATAAGTGCATATATAATACCTAAAAATGAATCTACCTTTACAACTTGTGTTAAAAGTACTATACCTACAACTGCAAATATAATAGAAAGAATTTTTAATATATTAGCCTTTTCTTTAAACATAAATATCATTACAAGAAGCACCACAACAGGATATCCGAAATGTATCATATTGCTTAAACCTGCAGATATATATAGTAATGACTTAGATAAAAAGAAAAATGTAAGTCCAAGTCCTGTTATACTGAATATTAATAATTCTATAAATTGTTTTTTAGTTATTTTAAAACTTTTTTTAGTGATAAGAATAATTATAAATAAAAAAATCACTGTAAAAAAATATCTATAAAAAACTATAGAAAGAGAAGAATAACCATAAGGTATGATATTCTTTACAAAAATAGGTAAAAATCCGTATGCTATAGATCCTATTATAACTAGTAAAACATTAAACATTAAAGTCCTCTGCCAATTAAATATAATAAAAAACAACAATAGAATTATTGTATAAATATTCCAAAAATAAAATTATAGTTAATTAATAATATATTATATTTTTAATAAATCAATATATTATAATCATTCAAAATTATTTATAATACTATTATATATTATTATTGATTTACAAGAAAATATTAACTATAATATATATACTAAGGATTTTTTTTATTATGAAAAAATATATAACAATATTTATATTATTATTTTTTATTACGATATTTAATTCTTGTTCTCAAAACAACTCTAATACTAACAATTCTCTTATAATATACTGCACTCATCAATTGAAATTTATAAATTTTTTAAATGTTGATGTTATGGATACATGTGCTTGGAAACTTACAAAAAAATATGATAAAAATAAACAAAGTTGGTTGAAAAATTTTCAAGATATTTTACAGGTATATAATGAATTATTCCAATTTCATTCTGCTCTTTAAAAAATATGTTTCATTCGGTTTAAAAAATAAACTGATATATAAAAATTAATATAAAGGATTGTATCATGAAAAAAATTGTTCTAATTTGCAGTGTGCTGTTGTCACTAGCTTTATTTTACTCATGTTCTTCAGGAGGTTCAAATACTAAAGGCAGCTCTTTAGTCATATATTGTTCTCATCCATTAGACTTAATGAATACTATATTAGATGATTTTAAAGCAAAAAATCCTGATATAAGTGTTGATGTAGTTACAGCAGGGACAGGAGAATTATTAAAAAGAGTGGAAGCTGAAAGAGCAAATCCATTAGGAGATGTTTTATGGGGCGGAACTTTAAATAGTGTAAAGTCAAAAACTGACTTATTTGAAAATTATACTTCTACTAATGAAGACAATATTATAGATGAATTCAAAAATACAGAAGGTGCTTTCACCAGATTTTCTGCTATACCTAGTATATTAATGGTTAATACAAATTTGGCAGGAAATATCAAAATAGAAGGCTATGAAGATTTACTTAATCCTGCTTTGAAAGGAAAAATAGCAGCAGCCGATCCTTCCGCTTCTTCATCTGCTTTTGAGCATTTAGTGAATATGCTTTATGCTATGGGAAAAGGAGATCCTGAAAAAGGCTGGGATTATATAAGTAAATTATGTGCTAATTTAGACGGAAAATTATTAAGCGGTTCTTCTGCTGTTTATAAAGGCGTTGCTGACGGAGAATATGCTGTTGGTTTAACTTATGAAGAGCCTGGAATAAGCTATATGTCTTCCGGTTCTCCTGTAAAAGTAGTATACATGAAGGAAGGAGTTATATCTAAACCTGATGGAGTTTACATTATAAAAGGAACTAAAAATTTAGAGAATGCTAAAAAATTCATAGATTATTGTGTAAGTTTAGATGCTCAAAATATGCTTGTAGAAAAACTTAGCAGAAGATCAATAAGAAATGATGTTTCGGTTACAGATATAATTAAACCTATGTCTGAAATATATTCTATTAGTGATGAACCTAATGTTGTAGAAGCAAATCGTCAGAAATGGCTTGATAAATTCAAAGACATTTTTACTAGTATATAATAAATAAATTTAAAGGATTGTACTATGAAAAAAATTATTATCATTTGCAGTGTGTTGTTATCACTAGCTCTATTCTACTCCTGTTCTTCAGGAAATTCAGATACTAAAGGCGGTAATTCTCTTGTAATATACTGTCCGCATCCATTGGAATTTATAAATCCATTGGTAGAAGATTTTAAAGCAAAAAATCCTGGAATCAATGTTGATATTATAGCTGCTGGAGTAGGAGAACTTCTTAAAAGAGTGGAATCTGAGAAAGATAATCCATTGGGTGATATACTTTGGGGCGGAAGTTTAAATACTGTAAAACCTAAAGTAGAATTATTTGAAAATTATACTTCTACTAATGAAGGAAGTATAGCAGAAGCATACAAAAATACAGAAGGTGCAATTACAAGATTTACTGCTATACCAAGTGTAATAATGATTAATACAAATTTGGCTGGAAATATAAAAATAGAAGGTTATGAAGATTTACTTAATCCTGCTTTGAAAGGAAAAATAGCTTTTGCTGATCCTTCTGCTTCTTCTTCATCTTTTGAACATTTAGTAAATATGCTTTATGCTATGGGAAAAGGCGATCCTGATAAAGGCTGGGATTATGTAAACAAATTATGTGCTAATTTAGACGGAAAATTATTAAGCGGTTCTTCTGCTGTTTATAAAGGTGTTGCTGACGGAGAATATGCTGTAGGTTTAACTTTTGAAGAAGGCGGAGCCAACTATGTATCAGCAGGTTCTCCTGTAAAATTGGTATATATGAAAGAAGGAGTTATCATAAAACCAGACGGAATATACATTATTAAGAACGCTAAAAATTTAGAAAATGCTAAAAAGTTTGTAGATTATGCTACAAGCTATGATGCACAAAAAACTATTAATGATAAATTAAATAGAAGATCTGTAAGAAGTGATTTACCTCCTTCTGCTATACTTCAGGCTACAGAAACTATAAATGTTATTTCAGATGATGAGGCTGTAGTTGATAAAAATAAACAAAATTGGTTAAATAAATTTAAAGATATATTTACTAGTATATAATTAAATTTAAATGATAAATAAAATAAAGAGTATAAAGTATTTTTATACTCTTTATTTTATTATAAAATTAATAAAAAAGAGAGGTTATAATGAGTGTATCTATATCTATCGAAAATGTAGTAAAACGTTATGAAAAGTTGACAATAATACCTGATCTTTCATTAGAAATAAAGAATGGAGAATTTTTCACTCTTTTGGGACCTTCAGGATGTGGTAAAACAACTCTCTTGCGTATGATAGCAGGATTTAACTCCATTGAAGGTGGAGTTATCAAATTTGATAAAGATGTAATAAATAATATTCCTGCACATAAAAGAAACATAGGTATGGTTTTTCAAAATTATGCTATATTCCCGCATATGACTGTAAGAGAAAATGTTGAATATGGTTTAAAACTTAGAAAAGAAAATAAAGAATCTATGAAAAAGAAAGTAGATGAAATGCTTCAGGTTGTAAAGATAGAAGAATATCAAAGCAGACTTCCTGAAAGATTATCAGGAGGACAGCAGCAGCGTGTGGCATTAGCAAGAGCAATAGTTATAACTCCTAGTGTGCTTCTTATGGATGAGCCTCTTTCAAATTTGGATGCCAAATTAAGAATAGAAATGAGGAGTGCCATAAAAGACATACAAAGACAAGTAGGTATTACAACTGTTTATGTTACACATGATCAGGAAGAAGCTCTTGCTGTATCTGATAGAATAGCTGTAATGAAAAATGGTGTTATACAGCAGGTAGGCAATCCTGTAAGCATTTATACAAGACCATATAATGTTTTTGTTGCCACTTTTATAGGGCATTCAAATTTATTTTATGCTAGTATAAAAAAAGAAGGAAATGATACATATATTCTATTCAGATGCGGATACAAATTAAAAATGGATAATTTAATTGATGTAAATGACGGAGATGAAGTTATTGTTGGAATAAGACCTGAAGAATTTTTTACTGAATCGCAGAATACTGAAGGTATTAAAGCCAAAATAATATCAAAAACTTTTCTTGGAAAATACACTAATTATTTCTTACATTTTAATGATAATGAAATCGTTGAAAATCAGCCTAGTATAGAATACTCACAAGATTCATCATATACTGAAAGACTATATGAAAAAGATGAAACTATAATTTTAAAACCTAATGCTAATAAAATTAATGTATTTACTCCAGATATGGAAAAAAGTCTTATAAAAGGAGTAAAAAGATATGAATAAACGTTTTAAAATAGATTTTTGGACTTATATTACTTTAATAATAGCTTTAGTTTTTGCTTTATTTTTAGTATATCCATTATTATCTTTATTTATAAGCAGTTTTAAAGATCCTGAAACAGGTTCTTGGACTTTAGACAATTTTATACGTTTCTTCAGCAGAAAATATTATTATCAGGCACTTACAAATAGTTTTTCTGTGACTATATGTGTTACAATATTAGCCATTATCATAGGAACTCCTATGGCATATTTCATGACTGTTTATAAAATAAAAGGTAAAACTTTTCTGCAAATACTGATAATAATATCTATGATGTCGCCTGCATTCATAGGTGCTTATTCTTGGATACTTTTACTTGGAAGAAGTGGAGTAATTACAAAGTTTTTTGCGGGCTTTGGAATTTCAACACCTACAATATACGGTTTTGGAGGAATATTACTAGTATTTACTTTGAAATTATATCCGTTTATATTTATGTATGTTTCAGGGGCTTTAAGCAAAATAGATGTTTCTTTAATGGAAGCGGCAGAAAGTTTGGGCTGTTCTCCATTGAAAAAAGTTGTTACAATAGCAATGCCTTTAATAACACCTACAATATTAGCAGGTTCTCTATTGGTATTTATGAATGCTTTAGCTGACTTTGGTACTCCTATGCTTATAGGAGAAGGCTACAGAACTATGCCTACTATGATTTATTCTGAATTTGTAAGCGAAGTAGGAGGTAATGCTAATTTCTCAGCATCTATGGCAAGCATTATGGTATTTATAACTGCATTGATGTTTATAACTCAAAAATATTTTGTTAATAAAAAATCATTTACTATGAGTTCTATGAATCCTATAAAACCTAGAGAAATAAAAGGATTTATGTCAGTATTAGTACATGCTTTTATTTATTTTATAGTATTTTTATCTATAATTCCTCAAATAACAGTTATATATACTTCTTTCTTAAAAACAAACAGAGCTATATTTGTTAAAGGATTCTCATTAGATAGTTATATTTCAATATTCTCATCTCTTGGTACTTCTATAAAAAATACCTATTTATACGGACTTATAACAATATTTATTATTGTTATAATGGGTATGTTTATAGCATATATATCCATAAGAAGAAAAAATATTTTAACAAATCTTATAGATACAATAACTATGTTCCCTTACATAATACCAGGATCTGTTTTGGGTATCACTTTATTATTGGCTTTTAATAAACCTCCTATAATATTAAGCGGTACTGCTATGATAATAATTATGTCATTAGTAATAAGAAGAATGCCTTATACATTAAGATCAAGCTCAGCTATACTATATCAAATTAGTACTAGTATGGAAGAAGCATCTATAAGTTTGGGTGCCTCTCAAGTAAAAACTTTTTTTAAAGTAACTGCTATGATGATGCTTCCGGGAGTAATTTCAGGGGCAATATTAAGTTGGATAACAGTAATTAATGAATTAAGTTCTTCTGTAATATTATATACAGGAAAATCAAGAACTATGGCTGTTTCAATTTATCAAGAGGTTATAAGAGCTAGTTACGGAACTGCTGCTGCTTTATCTACAATATTAACTTTATCAACCATAATATCGCTTCTAATATTTTTTAAATTAACAGGTAAAAAAGAAGTAAGTCTTTAATAATTAGTATATAATAGGGTTATAAGATAAAAACATCTTATAGCCCTAATTTTTAAAATTATAATTTTCTACTTTATTATATTTACATTTCATGTTATTATTGAGTTTTAATAAAAAATATTTTTAGTTAATTATGTTATTTAATTTTACTTAAGGAGATTAAAGCCTAATGGGAGCAATGGATTTAGTATTCAAATTGATATTCGGATCTAAAGAACAAAATGATGCTAAAGTATTAAAACCTATAGCAGAAAAGACATTATCATTTGAAGAAGAAATAAAAAAATTAAGCAATGAAGAACTTACTAATAAAACTAAAGAATTCAGAAAAAGAGTAGAAAAACATATAGGATGCGAAACAGAAGAATTAGATTTAAGCAAAGATGAAAATAAAAAGAAACTTCAAAATATATTAGATGAAATACTTCCAGAAGCATTTGCTGTTGTAAGGGAAGCTAGTATAAGAACTACAGGCATGAGACATTTTGATGTTCAGGTTATGGGAGGTACTGTACTTCATCAGGGAAGAATTGCCGAGATGAAAACAGGAGAAGGTAAAACACTTGTTGCTACACTTGCCGTTTATCTTAATGCTTTAACAGGACTTGGAGTGCATGTTGTAACAGTTAATGATTATCTTGCTAAAAGGGATGCAGAATGGATGACTCCTATATATTCTATGCTTGGCATAAGTGTTGGTATACTTGATAATACAAGACCTCATTCACCTGAAAGAAGAGCCGTTTATAATTGTGATGTTATTTATGGTACTAATAATGAATTTGGTTTTGACTATTTAAGAGATAATATGGTAACTAGAAAAGAGGATAAAGTTCAAAGAAAATTCTATTATGCCATAGTCGATGAGGTTGACAGTATTCTGATAGACGAAGCTAGAACTCCTCTTATCATATCTGGACCTGCTGAAAAAAATATAAAAATGTATTATGAAATTGACAGAATCATTCCTATGCTAAAACAGGCTGAAGTTGATGAGAGAATGAGAGAGGTTGCTGGTACTGGAGATTATGTACTTGATGAAAAGGATAAAAATGTATATCTTACAGAAGAAGGTGTACATAAGGTAGAAAAACTACTTAATGTAGAAAATTTATATGGAGCTCAAAGCAGTACAATAGTTCATCATGTTAATCAGGCGTTAAAAGCACATAAAGTATTCAAAAAAGATGTTGATTATATGGTTACAGACGGAGAAGTTTTAATTGTAGATGAGTTTACAGGTCGTGTACTTGAAGGAAGAAGATATAGTGATGGACTTCATCAAGCGATAGAAGCTAAAGAAAAAGTTGCAATACAGAATGAATCACAAACTTATGCTACAATAACATTCCAAAACTATTTCAGAATGTATCCTAAACTTTCAGGTATGACTGGTACTGCTGAAACAGAGGCTGAAGAATTCTATAAAATATACAAGTTAGATGTTGCTGTTATACCTACTAATAAACCTATAGCAAGACAGGACTTATCAGATAGAATTTACAGAACAAGAAAGGCTAAATTTGAAGCATTGGCAAAATATATTAAAGAACTTCAAGAGGCTGGAAAACCTACACTTGTAGGTACTGTATCCGTTGAAATGAACGAGGAACTTTCAAAGGTTTTTAAAAGACATAAAATAAATCATGAAGTTTTGAATGCCAAAAACCACTCAAGAGAGGCTGCTATAATAGCACAGGCAGGAGAACCTGGGGCTGTTACTCTTGCTACAAACATGGCGGGTCGAGGTACCGATATTGTACTTGGAGGTAACCCTGTTGCTAAAGGTGTAACCGAAATAGAACAGATACTTACTCTTATGAAGGATAAGGCATTTAAAGAGAGAGATCCTTACAAAAAAGAAGAATTGACAAAAAAAGTTAAATCTATAGACCTATATAAAGAAGCCTTTGTAAGAAATGTAATTGCTGGAAGAATACAGGAAGCTAATGATTTGGCTGAAAAAAATAATGCCTCTGAAATGATAGAAAAGATAGATAGAATAGTTCAGATAAATGAAAAAGCAAAAATAGATAAAGAAAGAGTACTTGCTGCAGGCGGTTTACATGTTATAGGAAGTGAAAGACATGAGGCAAGAAGAATCGACAATCAGCTTAGAGGAAGAAGCGGAAGACAAGGAGACCCCGGACTCAGTGTATTTTTCTTATCTCTTGAAGATGATTTAATGCGTCTTTTTGGAGGAGAGAGAGTTTCAAAAATGATGCTTGCTATGGGTATGGGAGAAGAAGAAGAATTAGGACATAAATGGCTCAATAAATCAATAGAAAATGCTCAGAGAAAAGTTGAAGGCAGAAACTTTGATATAAGAAAACATTTACTTGAGTATGATGATGTTATGAATCAACAGCGTATGGCTGTTTACGGTGAGAGAGATTATATACTTTATTCTAATGATATATCTCCTAGAGTAGAAGAAATTATATCTGAAATAACAGAAGAAACTATAAATGATATAAGCAGTAATAAAAAGAATGTTGATCCTTTGGAAGTTACAAAATGGCTTAATACTTATTTGATAGGAATAGATGAAGAGGCTGCAGATAAGGCTGTTGAAGGCGGAGTTGATAATGCCGTAAAAAATCTTACTAAATTATTATTGGAAGCATACAGTAAAAAAGCATCAGAAATAGATGAGAAAATATTCAGAGAAGTAGAAAAGAATATATTCCTTTCTATAATAGATAATAGATGGAAAGATCATTTATTTGCTATGGATAGTTTAAGAGAAGGTATAGGACTTAGAGGATATGCTGAAAAAAACCCTCTCACAGAATATAAGCTTGAAGGTTATAAAATGTTTGTAGCTACTATGAATGTTATACATAATGAGCTTGTGAACTTGATAATGAGAGTGAGAATAATACCTAACTCATTTAACAATATTGAGAGAGAAAGTGCATTTGATGGAGGAGTAGAAGAAAAAGCAAATGCAAGTGCTATGAACGGAAACGGAAATACTCAGAATATTCAAAACAAAGTAAAAAATGCTCAAGCTAATGTTAAAATGGCTCAGAAAATAGGAAGAAATGATCCATGTCCTTGTGGAAGCGGTAAGAAGTATAAGCATTGTCATGGAAAGGATAATTCGCAGTAAACAAAAATAAAACAATACGAAAATAAAAGGTATATATAAAAATCAATTATATATACCTTTTTTATGTATAAAATTAATATTTTTATTTTATTGAAGTATTTCTTAATTCTACATTCTTTATAAGATATTGAATACCTTTTCTAACACTGAAAGTTATACTAGTATTAGCATAAAAATTAATTATATAAGCATACTCTTTATTGTTTTTTGAATACAGAGTAAAATTACCTGTAATTACCGCAGAATTAATATCATAAGTATCTGTAACAGTTACCCCATTGAAATCCCTCATATCTATAATCAAATTTTGTTTATCTTCTTTTGTTACAGTTAAAGTAATTTTTTTGTCAGAATTTTGGTAAATACCATTTCTATCTTTAAACTTAATTCCAGTTTGTCCAAAAGGCGAAGTACATGAAATTACAAATAAAAAGATTAATAAAAGAATAACTTTTTTAGACATTTTATTTATCCATTATTTATATAATATTTATTTTAATAAAAGGAGAGAGAGTTTTTTAAGTTCCCTTCGCTTAATTTTTTATTTATAGATTATTATTTATTTTGCCTATCAGCATCATATCCTAATCCTAAATCGGAGTCAGCTGTTCCAAGTCCCCATAATTTACCTAATGTTGTACTTGTTTTTATTAACTTATCAACTTCCCCATCTTTCGATCTTAATACAACACGTCCGTAATTTCCAAAAGTACCTCCAGGAGCAACCTCATATATAGCTGTAAACTGCTGACTTAAAGAATCATCAAAACGGGCTAATTTATAAGAATATGATTTAGTTCTCCATTTATATGTAAACCAATCCAAATACTGTTCTTCATAACTCAAGGTAAACTCAGATCCGTCAGCACTAAATTTGTATACAAGATTTTTCATAGAGCCTGTATCTTGTCCCTTGAATTCAGCATTTAGAACTCTGTCTGTAAATATAGGTCCAAAATCTTTAAAGTCTGGATCTAATGAAGTACCATCAAAAGATATACTATCTTTATTATTTACTTTTACTAATGACACTATAACCGTATCTGAAGTATTAGTAACATTTTCATATACAGCTTTAAATTTAGAAGTTATAGTTTTTACTCTATAAGTTTTTGTTTCTTTAGGTTTACTATTATTATAATACTCTACTGTAACACTTATATTTGGAGCATCTATTCCATTACCATTTTCAAATGTATAAGAATATAATGCAAAACTTCTACCTCCATAATTACCAGCTTTCCATAAATTCAAATCTAATTGATTTTTTCCATTAAGCATATATCCAGAATAATTACGATATTTAAATCCTTGAGGATGAATACCCTTAATTTTATTTATTGATTCTTTAAATATTTTCTGTTCATCTTCAGGTGCAGGATCTTTAGATGAGCTATTTAAAGGTCTGTAAGGAGAGTATCCATGTCCTGTAGGTTCTGGTTTAGCTCTATTATCAAAATTATGATCTTTAGGCATATATGTGGTAGGAGAATCAACAAACTCTCTTTTATAATGATCATATAAAATAATAGATCCGTTTTCTGTAACATATCCTATAGGATCATATTCATAAAAAGCCTTTTTCTCTCCATGTTTTTCTACAGCCTCAAAGGCATTGGGCACTTTATCTCCCATAACTGTTTCTGTACCAGTGATAGCACCGAAAGCAAATACAAATTTAGAATAAGTATCAACGGCTATTAAATATTGTTTTAAAGAAGCAAGAGAAGCCTTACCATTTATAGAATAGAAATTAAATCTATCCATTCTTCCTGGTAAATATCCTAAACTACTGTAAAGAGGATTATTACCTGCATATTTATATACTTTCAAAGCAGTAATACCTACAGTCAAAGGTCCGCTCTTAACATAATTTTCTCCGTCTTTTCCATTATAGTATTCTCCTGATATATTATTCCAGTCAGCACCTCCAGGTATCCAATTTCTGCTTGAATCATCAAAGAAATTATATATAGGAAGTTTATCACCTTGGAAACTAGCTTTAAATAACCAAGTTTTAAACTTATCAGCTGAAAATTGATAATTAGGATTATTATAATCTTCAGGAAGCTTAAAAGGATCCTCATCAGCAGGTACTTGTTCAGGAAGTGCCTCAGGACCTGTATCTGGTGCTCCGCCCGATGCCAAACTATTGTTTTTATTATAGTAATATCTAGGATTAAAGAAATGTCCTCCGCAAGAAATAATAAATGTCAATAATACAAACAATATAATTAATAAAAAAATTATCTTTTTCATAAAATTTATCCTCAAAATAATACTACATATAGGCATTAAATAAAAAACTCAATGCATATATTATTTTTTTACTGATTATCCACTATAGTTTTATCTATTAATAATTTTAATTTAATTTTTAACTTATTATTAAATCCTGTAGCACCATGTCCGCATTTGTTATTAGTAAATTTATCATCACCATCTTGTCCATCTAAAGTAACAGAAAATTCTTTTTCAACTCCTAGCGGAAGCTCAAAAGATGTATCATATTCTACTAATCTATTTTTATATTCATCATAAACAGAATCAACAGTAAAACTATTTGAAAACTTATTATATTTTAAGATAATATAAATTTTATTATCTTCAGAATACATATATTTCCAACCTAAATCAGTAATATTAGCCACTATTTCATCATATTTACATATATTATATGATATATTAAGATATATATCGTTTTCATCACCATAATTTATGGTAACAGAATTAGATGATTTAATACTTAAAGACTTTTCCTGCCCTATATTTACAGAAAATCTATTTTCGTATCTATCTGAAACATGCTCTGCTATAGTTTTATATGATGGTTTTTCTAAATTATTATATCCTGCTATATTAATAATATAATTAAAATTAGCATAATCATACAATTTTCCTCCTCCAACTATAGGAACATACATATTACCAGTAAATGAATTACGGTTTGCTGTTTGGCTATTAATATTATATATTGAACCTGATACTATAGTAACTTTAAAGAAGTTTCTAGGTTTTACTTCAGCATAGAAAGCATAAGGAGAACGTCCTCTTGTATTAGCAGGTGGCTCTGTTTCTGGGTTAGGCACAATTGGTCCATTAGGATCACTTTTTATAGGGTCATTATTATGAGAACTTTTCAATCTGTCAGCAAACCAATCAAATATTACAACAGTACCATCTTTTTTTACATATCCTACAGGATCGTATTCATAAAAAGGATAGTTCTGATAATTAACTTTTATACCTTCATCTATAGAAACCCAATAACTAGTAGGAGAATATTTGTTAGGAGCAAAAGTAGCATTTGGACGTACCCAACTAGGAGCATTAGGATAATCACTTTCAGGTCTTCCATAATAAAATAGTAATTTTGAATACTTATCAACAGCTATTAAACAATTTTGCAATTCTATAGCCATTTTTGGAGTTCCAACAAAATAATAAAAATTAAATCTGCTAATCTTTTCTTTACCCGGATATTTAGTATGATAATATCCATCAGCAGTAAAAAATCTAGTGTTCATTCCTTGATATTTTGTATAAGTTACACCTGTAACATCAGCTACAGGTAATATACTCATTCCTGTAATGGCTGTTGTATTACATATAGCACCACTATCTGTATATGTAGAATCTTCAGGATTTAAAACCTTCCAAGTATGTCCTGTAGCTTCTGAATCTTTTAAGAACTTATAATTTGGATAATCTTGATCTAAAAAATTAACTTTTAAAAACCAACTGTCTATTTCTTCAGGAGTAAATCCAGCATTATTAGGATTATTCCACCATTCATTTTTATATTGAGGTGCAGTAAATGGATCCTCATCTGCACTAGGCTGTATAAATATTCCAGAATTTCCGCCTGAAATTTCATTTCCATCTTCTGAATTTTGATCTCCTTTTTTATTATAATAATATCTAGGATTAAAGAAATGTCCTCCGCAAGACATTATCAATATAGATATTATAAATAAAATAAATAAAAATAATAAATACTTCTTTTTCATAAATAAAAACCTTTTATTATTAATCATTAGGCATTAAATTCTTATAAATCTAATACCTAATGAAATAATATTCTATCTCTTATCTGATATCATCTCAAGACCTAGATTTGAAGTAGGATCATCTGGAATAGTAGTAAATCCCAAATCGATTGCCCCTTCTAATCTATGCAAAGTCATACTAGATCGTACAACAGTTCCTATTTCGCTAGGTCCAGGACTATCTGTTCCATCTCCATTTCTTAATACAACTCTTGTATATTTTCCCAACTTTCCAGATAAATTCAAACATTCATATTTAGCTGTCCATTGTTTATCTCCGTCAGAATCAAAACGTGCTAACTTAAATTTATATTCAACAGTTTTCCAATCCTGCTGCCAAGGCCAAAAAGCCACATCATATTGATACTTCATAGTAAACTCCGTACCATCTGAACTAAACTTATATTCTAAATCTTTAAGCTTACCTCCAGAACTTAATGGGAATGTAGATGATGAAATTCCTCCTATACCGCCTCCTATAGATGTACTTCCATCTCGTTTGAAATAAGTATCTTTAATTCTATCAACAAATATTGGTCCATAATCTTTGAAATTAGGATCTAATACTTTACCACTTACAGATATAGTTTTTGATGAATCTGTTATCTGTATTATAACTGATAAAGATTCTCCACTACTATTAGTATATGAAGCTTTATTAGTAGATGTAATTTTTTCTATATTATATTCTTTTGTAGTAACTTTCTTTGTATTAAAATCAGTTTCTTTTATAATAAATTTATTAGCGGAATCTGTTAATGTATAAGTATATAATATAAGACTTTTACCTGCATATCCTAATGATTTCCACTTTTCTAAATCAATCTGTTTTTTAGTAGTAGGAGCTGTAGACTCATATCCGCTGTAATCACGCCAATTAAAGTCTTTAGATACTAAAGAAGATGCATTATTATAGAATGTTTTTTTATCTTCTTCACCAGCCTCTTCATCTAAGATAATTAAATATGGAGATCTTCCCGGCTTTGATTTGTCATGTTGGGCTACAGTATCATATCCATGCTGTGAAGGTATATAACCTGTAGGAGATCTAACAAATTCAGTTTCATAATGTTCATATAAAATAACTTTACCTGTACTCTCAACATATCCTATTGGGTCATACTCATAAAAAGCTATTTTTTGTCCGTATCTCTCTATAGCATCGAAATCAGTAGGATATACATTGCCGAATAAATTACCAGTTCTTGTAATTTTACCATATGCAAATATTAATTTTGAATAAGTATCAACTGCTATTAAATACTGTTTCAAATCTATGCTAGCTTCACCGTCTATAGAGTAAAAACGAAATCTATCCATTCTTCCAGGTAAATACCCAATGCTGTCGTATAAAGGATTTTTTCCATTATATTTATATATTTTCAAAGGGCTTATATCTATAGTTCCAACAACAGGAGCATCATAAACCTTATTCTCTCCCTTATTTGGTATATAATAGTCGCCTAAATTTCCTTTCCAATCTTTTCCACCTGCAATCCAAACTTTACCTTCAGGTTCTTTAAAATTATATATAGGAAGCTTATCCCCTCTAAAACTTGATTGAAATAACCATGTATCAAATTTACTTCCATTATATCCACCGTAATCAGGATTATTCCATTCACCCTTATCAAAAGGATCTTCTACTCCGTCAGGTAATCCATCTGGAGGTGGTGGTGGTGGCAAAGGATTATTTCCTCCGCTACTATCTCCTTTATTATTATAATAATATCTTGGATTGAAAAAATGACCTCCGCAAGAAGTTAAGAATAATATGGCAATCAAAAAATAAATAATCAATAATAATTTTTTCATGAAATTAATCTCCAATATAATAGACTGCAAATAACTTTTAATATTTACTTGCAGTCTATATGGTAAATATTTATTATTCTATACCTATAGAATAAGTAACTGTCCACTCTTCTGTTCTATTATCATTATTATCTTGATATTTAACAACTATATCTTTAGTTTCTCCTCTATTCAAAGTAAATGAATCAGGAGTACAAGATACAACTTTATCTTTTTTACTATTTAATTTAACTGTTTTAGTTGCTCCGTCATATGATAAAGTTAATAAAGAATTATCATATTGTGATATATGAGTAACTGTTCCTGCATAATCAGGGAAACCAGAACTCCAATTATATTTAATAAATTTAGTATCAATATCAATATTAAATTTAGCTTTATTAATATCTGATATAGCATATTTGGTACTTTTTTCTGACATAATACTTTTATTATTTTCTATTGTTATTATACTATTCCAAGTTGCTCCAAAACCTAATTCTTTACCTTCGCCATAATTACCAAGCATCTCAAAAGTTTTACTGCTAGGATCTTTATATATAGAAGCTCTTGTGGCATATACAAAGTAACCTTCTGGTTTCAATTCCCAACCATTAAAAATAGTCTTTTTATAATAACTTTTTACACTTATATTCTCAACAGATTTTGAAGATACTATAATATTAACTCTATTACTTTCATCATTCATATTTAAATATGGAGAACGACCAGGATTATTTCTTGTGGCTAATTTTCTAGGCTTACCATCTGAAGTTTTATGCACAGAAGGAACATAATCTGTAGCACCTGCTTCCATTTGTCTTTTATATTCATCAAATAATGTAACTGTACCATCCTCAGAAATAAAACCTATAGGATCATACTCATAAAATTTTCTTTTATCAGCATATCTCTCTATAGCATCAAATTCAGTAGGATATTTTTGACCAAGTGTACTGCCAGTTTTGGTTATCTTGGCATAAGCAAAAATAAATTTAGAATATTTATCTATTGCTATAAGATAATTATCCATAGGCGTACCAGCTGCAGAACCGTCAATTCTTATAAATATGAATCTCTTTAATCTATCAGAAGCATTATAACTTCCTTTTGCATCAATTAAAGGATTTTTATTAACATATTTATATACTATCATTCCTGATATTGAAACAGTTATCGGATGAGTTACTTTATTTCCATCAGAAGATGCATCAAATGAGAATTCATTCTTTAAAGAATCTTTTTGTACCCAAGTTCTTCCATCTTGAGGCATAAAGAATTTATAATCAGGAACATTACCTCTTCCAAAATTTACTTTCATAAACCATTTGTCTATAATACTACCGTTAAAAATATAATTCTCATCATTCCAACCATAATACCCTTCTCCTTTATAAAAAGGGCTAAATGGATCATCTTCAGGCAATAAATTTTCTCCACCTAAATCAATATCTCCGCCACCTGACTCTCCAGAATCCAATGTGTTTTTGTTATAATAATATCTTGGATTGAAAAAATGACCTCCACAAGATATAAAAATAAGTGAAATAATTACAATAAATATTAAATATAATTTCTTATTCATACTTTATCCTTTGAATGCCAATCCTATAGTAAGTCCAAAATCTAATGAGTTGATATAGTATGATTTTAATGGTGTTTCTAAAGTAAAATTTGGTCTTACTAATATTAATTGAGCTAACAAACTAGGAGGCATTGTTATATATCCGGGAGAATATACATTAAATCTTGTATAAGCTCCTAACATTACTTCTACCCTATCATTAATAGGCTGATTATATTCAAGCATAAACTTCATACTAAACATAACAGGATTCATATTTTTTACCATAAAATCAGTTACTATTATCTCTCCTACTTCAGGCAAACCAGGCATCTCTTGATCTGCATAAGCTAAATACTCAGGAGATAAATCTGCTATTAATTTACCACCTATATGAAAACCTAAAGCTAATCTACTATTTAACAAATATACCTTAGTTCCAACTCCAAAACTAATAACAGGAGCATAACTAACATTAATAAACATATTAACTGTTTGAGGTCCAGATCCATTTCCTAAATCTATTGTATTACCGGCAACCTGTCCTGCAAATCCGTTTCCAACACCTAAAGAAACAAAAAGACTCATACCACTGAATTTGGAAGGATCCATTCCATTAAACCATTTTTCAGAACCGAATAAATAACCTAGTTCTGCTTCACCGTCCATAGTATAACCGACACCGCCTTTCATATAAGCAGCACCTATTTTATCTATATCAGAAGCATTGATTGAAGGTAAAGTTACTGTACCATTAAAGTTTACCCTTAATGCCCAGATAAAACCTTCATCAAATCCATATGCAACCGAAAAGCCTACAAATAATAATATATTAATTAATATTTTTTTCATAAAAAATTATTTTCTCCTACTAATAAAAATCGACATAATAATTAAAATGTTTATATAGAAATTGTACTACCTTTTCATTTTAAGTAAATAGTTTTTTCATCAAATTCACAATTATTTTAGTATTATGTTTATTAACAAAGCAAACAATACAACATATCATACATAATAAATAGACATTTTTTTATTTTTGTATTATTTTTATTAGACATTTTTTAGATAATGTTTATTTTTATATAGTTAATATATACTATTTTTTATGTATTTAATTTTTATAGTATCATGATACTTTTTGATTCTTTTATAAGGCTCTTTTAATTGGAAGTTAACTATGTTATTATACCAATTAACATAATCAAAACGATTTAGTTCAGACATTATAGAATGTTTTTCCTCTGAATGTATATCATATTTAGGAAACATCATAGCAATAGATTGAACTATATAGTAAGAAAATATTTTTTTACGAGTTTCATTATCTATATTAGAATTTAGAAGCTGATATGTACTTATTATAGAAATAGATTTACATGGTTTTATATTATAATTTTCTGCAACTATTCTATCTACAAAACCTCCATCTGCAATAGATTTAGCCGTCATTCCTCTATAGTTTGAAGTTAATGGCATATTCACTATAACAATGGAACTATCTTTAAATTCATTTGCCATTATTCTCCAATACAAAGAGGTAAAAATAAATAATCTATTTCCTATAAGTAGCTCTCTTCTATTTTTAACAGGACTATTCCAAACATTAAGTATACTTTGAGCATATGAAGGTGCTATATTTTCTGCTATTGTTTTTAGAGGAGTTCCATATTCATATCCGAATAATTTTTTTATACTTAAACTTGTTTCATTAGAAAGTGAATATAATATATCTTTTTCTAATTGTTCATAATCTATATTTTTTATATCTATGAAATATTTTTTGAATATATCTGAATTCTCTATCATTATTTTTCTATTATCTTGATAGAATTTATCATCGCTAATACCATTTTTCAAATGATATTTAATATTATACCCCAATATATCATAAGTAAGTCTTGATAAATCATCATCAAAAATATCTATAAAATCACTAGGCTCAAAACCTATAATACCATCATCTTCTATATATGTAATATTAACATTATATATTTTATCTTTTTTAAGAGGCTCATTACTTTTCTGGCAGGATAAAAAGAATATTAAAAATAAAAATATTATACTATTCAGGTATTTCACCGCTTACACCCATAGCTTCAACTTTTTCATCATCTATATAATACTTTATTTCTCTAGCCCTTACAACACTTTCTTTTTGCTTTAAATAAGGATTCTCACCCCAAAGTCTTAAATATTTCTGCTTATCAAAATATGTAGCCCATGCACTTTTAGAGTTCATATCCTTTCCTTCAACAAATACATTACCATTAGCCCTCAATTTTTCTTCATCATTAAACATCTGCATAGTAACCGATGTAATTTTTATACTTCTATTTTCAACATAAGCTTTAGGGTTTTCACTTACAGTGGCAACTTTTGTATCTGGATCAAGATGAAGTAAATTACCTTCCAAAGATAAACTCTCATCATAATCAATCATAACAACATCATTATGAAATATAACATCTTTGAACTTTTCATCTTTTTTATATTCTATCCATTCTCCAAATGCTATAATCCCTCTATCTGGTATTCTAACAGAAGGATCTTGATACATATATACATGCTCATTATCTATTTCATACTCTATATATCCGCCTTTAAGTATCATATTTTCCTCATAGAAAAATGCAGTAACATTACCATAGGCATATAAAGTACGAGTATTATTATCCTTTCCCCCATACTCATTTAAAAATAATCTATCAGCAACTATAATATTATAATTACTAACATTGCTATTTTTTTTATTAGTTTCTACTGAGTTTACATAATTATTAGTCTGAAGAATATAAACTTTCCCCCTACCCATAACATTAGCTGTAGCATTTTTAGCATTATATTCTAATATTTCACCTTCAAGTCTGTCTGAACCTTGATAAAGTCTAGGATTTCCTGTTAATATAGATATTTCAGTATCCATATCATAAATTAAATTATCAGCATATCCATCAGTTTTTATATTATTTTCTTTATCTATATGTGTTAAATGCACATTACTTATGGCTTTTGCAATAGGAGTATTAAAATCTCTCTCCATAAAAGAACTTCTTATAGTCATATTATTTGTAGGAGATTTCAAAACAGGTTTATTTTTCACATATGCATATCTAGTTTTTCCATTATAACTGGCATATCCTCCAGATATTGTAGAACCATTAGTTTTACTTAATAATCTAACTCCTCCACTAAATGTTGCTAATTCTGTTTCCTGATAAAATGTCATAACATGGCTAGTAATAACAGCCGATGAATCTTCTAATTTAGCATTTCCTGTATATTGAAATACTTTTTTCTTATTATTATAAGTGAATTTATCAGCACTTCTTCTTGACTGAGCTATTAAGGACAATGCAAATAAAAATAATATAAATATTACAAAAACAATCTTTTTACTATTCAGCAACAGGAACTCCTATAGCATCACCTTCATCAACTTCATTGTATATAGTTATATTTTCTAATCCCATATCCCCTTCCATACTGCTTCCTGTAAGCCAGCTTCCATCTTCCTGCTCTACTCTTATAGGAACAGGGCTTTTAAAATGCTTTTTTTCATTATCCCATTGAAGATATTCTGTATAGAGAACTGTATTATTTGAAGATTTTGCAATTACATTTGTATATATTTGTGTATATAAAGTATCCTGATTAATTATTACAAATTGTCCTGATACACTTGCTGCTATTGTTTTATTGGATTCATATGTATATGTTCTACTATCATACAATTCTATTCTTTTCTTGTCATTAAAAAATTTAGCATTAGTGGCGAAAGAGTCCAGTTGTTTGAAATTAGTATCATAGCTTTCTCTTCTAAATCCGTAAAATTCCATATTAGGTATTTTATCAACATTGGAATTTGAATTAACAAATTCATTGCCTAAATTTTTAAAATCTGTACAGGAAACAAATAAAAAAACTGAAAATAATAAAAAACTAAAATTCTTTAATAATTTCATTATAAATACCTTTTGCTTTTAAAATCATATCTATAACTACTCTGACAGCACCATATCCTCCCCTCTTATTAACTACAATATCAGCAATTTTTAAAGCCTCATAATGAGCATCTTTAGGAGAAAAAGATATACCAACATATTCCATAACTTTCAAATCTATCAAATCATCGCCAATATATGCTATCTCTTCTTTTTTTAAACCATACTTTTCAATTAAAGTTAAAATAATAGGCATCTTATTTTCATGTCCCAATATTAAATCTTCGAAACCATGCTTTTTAAATTTATCAAATCTCATTTTAATAGCATTAGAATTACTTCCAGATATAACAGCTACTTTTATATCAGATTTTAATGCCATAACAATACCCATTCCATCTTGAGTATGAAAAAATTTACTTTCTACACCATTATCATCAAATATGAGTCTTCCGTCAGTCATCACTCCGTCTATATCTGATACTAGAAGTTTGATTTTCTGAAGTTTATTAATATTAAATAAATATGATATATAATCTTTGATATTCATTTTTAGGATCTTTTAATTAGATATTAGGATAAACATTTTGGGGCTTACAGGACTCGAACCTGCCCACCCGGTTTAGGAAACCAGTGCTCTATCCTGATGAGCTAAAGCCCCTTATATTAAGAAGCTATTAAGTTTAATAAAAATCGGAGAGTGTGGGACTCGAACCCACATGGGTGTTAGCCCGGCGGTTTTCAAGACCGCTGCTCTACCAATTGAACGAACTCTCCAAATAAATATGCTGTGTATTATAGCATATTAAAAATTTATTTCAAGTTATTTTTTAGTTTTTTATATAATTTCATTATAATCATCTTTAAAAAAAGCATGTCTGAAATAAAGACCATGTGCTGGAGCTGTTACAAAGGCTCTTGCTCTATCCTCGCTTTTTAAAATATCTTCTATAAAATTAATAGGCATTTTCTTTTTCTGCCCTTCTATCAAAGTACCTACTATTATTCTAACCATATTGTGCAAAAAAGCATTGCCTCTAATTATAAAATATATTGTATCTACTTTTCTTATCGCTTTAACTCTTTCTAAATATCTGAACTTAGAATCATTTTCATCTTCTGTGGAACAAAATGAAGTAAAGTTATGCTCTCCTATTAAATATTTAGCATACTCATTAATCAAATTTTCATCTATAATATTTTTTCTATAGAACCAAGCATACCTCTCATAAAAAGGAAACGAAGTACTACTGTTATGAACTATATACAAATACTCTCTGAATGTTGCAGAAGCCCTAGCATTAAAATCATCTGGCATCTCTTCGGCTTTTATTATTCTTACATCTCTATCCATATATGAATTCAAAGCTATATGAACCTTATTAATAGGAACTAGCATTTTAGGTATTCTAAAATTGGCAACCTGCCCTAAAGCATGAACTCCAGCATCCGTTCTTCCGCATCCGTATATAGTTATTTTTTCACCATATATTTTTTGAACCGCCTTATATATTTCTCCCTGAACAGTTCTCAAATTCGGTTGTATCTGCCATCCGTAAAAATCTGTGCCGTCATATTGTATTGTTATCTTTATATTATGCATTATCGAATTCATTTATCAGTTATATTCTTTGCTATAATTATAGCCAATTTTTCTGTCGCATCAGTATTGATGTTTAATGTAGGAGTTTGCAAATAATCTATATCCATAGTTGTTGCTTCTGACTCTACGCATATTACTGGTATTTTAGCAGGCTCTGTAACACTTATAACGTTAGGCATACCTGCAGCAAGCATATTATCTGTAGGTATCTCTGACTCTCCTATCATCTGCTGTATTTCATTATGATTAGTTATTGTAGCCTCAATGTATGATATTCCCATTTCATCTAATTTTCTTTTAAAAATATCTATTTGCAATTTCGAATTATGCTCACTTAAATTATACATAACTGCAACAGTTTTCACATTAGGTACTAATTTCTTTAATAATTCCATCTGTTCATCTACAAAACTCAAATTTGAAGTACCTGAAACATTTACGCCTAGAGCTTCATTTTTTTCTACAGTTTGATTAGTTTCTGTTTTTGAACATGAAAAAATTATAAATAGAATTAATATAAAAATATACTTTTTCATAAATAGCACCTTATTATTATTTTTTTATTAATTGAACTTTTTATTTTTAATGAGTCATAATACTAAAAAGAAAAGATTAATAAAAAAGCCCATATAATAAATTATACAGGCTTTTATATATCTGTCAAATAATTATTATAAATCTGCAGGTATAGTAATACCCAATTTTTGAGCTGCATTAGTATTGATTTCTAATACAGGATTTTGAATATATTCTATAGGCATATCAGCAGGTTTAGATTCTCCTTTCAATATTTTTACTGCCTGATTAGCTGTTAATTTTCCTAATTCATAATAATCTATACCATAAGTAGCAAGCCCTCCAGCCTTAAGCATAGCAGCCTCTCCACATATTACTGGTATTTTAGCAGGTTCTGTAATAGCTATAACATTAGCCATACCAGATGATACCATATTGTCAGTAGGAACATATATAGCATCTACTTTACCTACCAAACTTTGAACTACCTGCTGTATATCATTAGGATTTGTTATTGTAGCATCTACATAAGTTAATCCTACTTCATCTGCTTTAGCTTTTGCCATATCTATTTGGAATTTTGAATTTTGCTCGCTTGAACTATATAAGAATGCTATATTTTTAGCATTAGGTATAAGCTTTTTAAGTAAATCTATCTGCTCTTTTACTGGAGTTAAATCTGAAGTACCTGTAACATTTCCTCCAGGAACTTTATTATCTGCTACCAATTTTGAATCTGCTGGATCTGTTACTGCTGTTACAAGTATAGGTATATCTTTTGTTAAATTAGCTACTGCCTGTGCTACTGGTGTTGCTATTGCAAGTATTAAATCTGATCTGTCATTAATAAATTTCTGAGATATTGTAATACAGTTTGCCTGTTCTCCCTGAGCATTCTGATGATCTATTGTTATATTTTTACCATTTTCGTATCCTGCCTCTTTTAATCCGTCTATAAAACCTTTAGCAGCCTGATCCAATGCTAAATGTTCTACTAGCTGAAGTATTCCTATTTTTTGTACATTTCCTGAATCTGATTTATTAGCAGCTGTATCTGTTTTGGAACATGACACAATAAATAATATAGAAATTGATAAAGCAATAAACAACTTTTTCATTATTATATCTCCTTAAAAAATTATATGATTACTATTACTAGTATAATATAGCAGAGAATTAATAAAGTCAAACAAAATTTAAAATATATATTTATCATTTATTGAATTTTATTGAAAATAATATATTTTATGATATCATCTTTAAAATTAAATTTATAATATAAGGAATAAAAATTGATTAGACATTCCAGACCAACTATAAGAAAAAAAGATTTAGAATCTGCATTAAAAGTTATGATTAGCGATAATCTAGCTACAGGCGATGTTATAAATGAGTTTGAAAGAAATTTTGCCAATTATTTTGGAAGGGGATTTACTGCAATATTTGTTAATAGCGGAACTGCAGCATTAGAACTTATATTAAGACATCTAAATATAGGAGAAGGCGATGAAGTTATAATGTCATCTTTTTTAAATGCCTCTCCTTTACAAGTAGTTACAAATTTAAAAGCTACTCCTGTACTTATAGATATAGACGAAGATAGTTTTCAAATATCTATGGATAATGTTATAGAGGCAATTAATGAAAAGACTAAAGCAATTATTGTATCACATATGTTTGGAAACTGTGCCTTAATAGATGAACTTACTGATATAAAAGTACCTGTTATAGAGGATGCATCTCATAGTTTAGGCGGAAAATATAGAAATACTTTACTCGGAAGTTTCGGTGATTTTGCCTACTTTTCACTTTCTGCTACAAGAATGATAACTTCAGGTGGTGCAGGCGGAATGATACTCACTAAGAAAAAAGGAATGGATGCAATAAGAGATATAATTCAATATGATAAAAAAGATAATTTTGTAAAGAGATTCAATTATTCAGCAACAGATTTACAGGCTTCAATAGGTATAGAAGAATTAAAGCATCTTGACAGAATGGTTGAAGTAAGAGGCGATATAGCTTCATTCTATGATAATGCTATACTTGAAAGCAACTTGATGAAATTATCAACCCATGATAGTGAAAACCCTTCATGTTATAGATATGTATGTATGCTTAATGGAAGTATGAACGTTTATGATGCTATAAAGATGTTTGAAAGACATAATGTAGAAGTAGCAAGACCGATATTCAAGCCATTGCATCAGTATCTTAATCTTCCTAATGAAAATTATCCTAATACTGAAAATGCATATTTAAAAAGCGTATCCTTGCCTATATATCCTACTTTGCAAAAAAGCGAAGCTGAACTTATATGCAAACTAATAAAGCAAATAAGATAAAATTATATATGATTTATTATTTATAGTAAATGTGGAAGTTTGGAGAGTTTAATGGAAATATTTCAATACGACTTTATGCGTAAGGCTTTTTTAGTAGGCATTATGCTTGCTGTAATAATACCTTGTATAGGGGTTATTGTAGTATTAAAAAGACTTTCTATGATAGGAGATGCTATATCTCATACTTCGCTTGCAGGAGTTACATTCGGGCTGGTTTTTAATATAAATCCAATATTAGCGTCTATTATATTCTGTATATTATCAGCATTATCTATAGAGTTCATAAGAAAAAGAGTATCTAAATATGGAGAAATATCTATAGCCATAATAATGTCTTTATCAATATCCATTGCAGGGCTTCTTTCTGGATTTGTATCTAATAATTCTAATTTTAATAGTTTCTTATTCGGAAGTATTGTTGCTGTAAGCGATTTTGAATTAAAACTAGTTATGCTAATAAGCACATTATCAATATTAATTTTTGTATTTTTATATAAAGAAATCTTCTATATTGTATTTAATGAAAGATTAGCAAAATTATCAGGTGTTCCAGTAAATAGAATAAATTTCATATTTACAATATTGACTGCAGTTACAGTATCAATATCAGCAAGGGCTATAGGTGCTTTAATAGTATCTTCTATGATGGTAGTTCCAGCAGCATGCTCTATGCAAATTGCTAACAGTTATAAAAAAACTATAATTTATGCTGTAATTTTTAATGTATTTTTTACTATACTTGGAATATTTGTATCATATTATTACGGACTAAAACCAGGGGCTACAATAGTTCTAATAAGTATAATAACATTTATAATAATAATATTTATTAAATACATTATATCATCAAAGTATAAAAGAATATTGACAAAATAAATTTAATAATCTTTTAACTAAATTAACATGAACAAACATTATCGCTATTAGGATGCTTATGTTTATGAGAAAGTTCATCATATATTTGATTTTTATCAAGCTCTAATAAAGTACCCTCTTCAAAACAAAATATCCTATTAGACATATTGTATACTTTTTCCAAATCATGAGTAACCATTACTATAGTGATATTTTTTTCTTTATTTAATTTCTGTAAAATATCATATATCAAATCTACAGTTTCTCTATCAACAGCATTTGTAGGTTCATCAAGAAGAAGTAAATCTGGATTGGATATTAAAGTTCTAGCCAAAAAAACTCTTTGTATTTGTCCACCTGAAAGTTTTGATATCATTCTATCTTTATATTTTTCCATGCCTAAAAGCTCTAATACATTCATAACTTTTATGCGGTGGCTCTTATTTGGAAATTTAAATAAACCTATATCCGAAAAATTATTGGACATTACTATTTCATAAACTGTAGCAGGGAAATTCAAAATCTTTGAATATGCATTCTGTTCTAAATATCCTATCTTTTTCCAATCTCTAAATTTATTAATATTCTCTTCATACAGTTTGATAATTCCTCTGTAATGATTAACCTCACCCAAAATAAGCCTCAATATAGTACTTTTTCCAGCACCGTTAGAACCTATTATAGAAACAAAATCTCCGCTATTAACATCAAAACTTATGCATTTTAATATATCATCAGAATTATATCCGAAATGTACATTTTTAAATTCTATAATTTTACTCATAATATTTAATTAAGTCCATTAGTTAAAGAAGTAAAATTCTTTTCCATAATAGAAAAATAATCTTCGCTATCTTTAATATATTCCTCACTTAAAGACTCTATAGGATTCAATGTTAATACTTTAACCCCTGTCTCTTTTGCAATAGAATCTACTAATTTAGAACTAGAGAAATCTTCATAGAATATAGCCTTAACATTATTATTTTTTATAAAATCTATAGTATCAGACATAGCTTTAGGATCAGCTTCATCTCTAGCAATGGCTAATTGATTTAATGAGTATTCTTTACAAAAATGTCCGAATGCTGCATGAGTTACTACTAAATTAGTATTGGATACATTGGATAAATATTCTCTAAATTTATTATCTAATTCATCTAATTTTTCAGCATAAAAATTATAATTAGAATCATAATACTGAGAATTATTAGAATCTATTTCTGATAATGCATTTTTTATATTCTCCATCTGTTTTTTGGCATTAATAGGTGAAAGCCAAAAATGAGGGTCTAATCCTTCATTATCTATACCTGAAGAAGATTCTATATATTTCAATTCTTTTATACCATCTTTAACCGTATCAACCCAATGCTCCATACCTCCGCCATTATAAATAAATAGATTTGCCTTTGTTAAATTCGCCATGTCTTTTGAAGTTATTTCAAAATCATGAGGCTCTGCTCCTACAGAAGTCATATTATATACATCTATTTTATCTCCGCCTATTTTTTTAGTAAAATCATAAATAGGATATATGCTTGTATAAACTTGAGGATTATTTATAGAATTAGTTTTAGAAGTATTATCACAGCCTATTAAAAATGATAATACAACAATAGATATTATAATATTTTTCATTTAATTTATATCCTTAGTATTTAAATTTTTGACAATTATAATATGATAATTATAAAATTTCAATATTTAATAATTATGAAGAATTTGTATAATATATAAAATTACATTATTAAATATATGAACTTTTTACCGAAAATATGACAATATTATAGACTAAATTAGGATAATTATGAAATATATTGTACATGTTATAATAGTAGCATTTTTAATAGTTTCATGCTCTACAACAAAAACAGCTCAAATAGAAAAAGTTGATAATAATAGTTTGCTTGGCAGAAAATTTAAATTGGTTAGTATGTATCCTCAAATGAATATAACAATAGAATTCAATGAAGATACAGTATCTGGTTTTTCTGCTGTTAATAATTATTCATCTCTATACAATTTAGATGGTGATATATTCAATATACTATCAATATCATTGACAAAAAAGAATGGTACAAGAGAAAAAATTGCAGTTGAACTAGAATATCTTAATATGCTTAAAAATGCTACTTCCTTCAAAATAGAAGGAAGACAATTAACAATATATACTCTATTATCCTCTAATAATTTAATTTTTGAAGAAATTTAAATAATTTGTTAAAATGTATTTAGGATATTTTGATGAGAAGAAATTGTACTTTAATATTTTGTTTTATTTTGATAATATTTACAGGCTCCTGTGCTTCATCTAAAAAATCAATAAATATATCAACTAGTACTTTAAATGGGAAAACTTTTCAGCTTACTAATATGTTTAAAGGAAGAGGAATTACAATATCATTTTATAATGAAGAGTTTTATGGATACAGTGGATTCAATACATATCTTGGAAAATATGAAATGAGAAGAGGAAATATGATTATATTTAAAGATATGGTAGTTACTAAAATGGGAGGAACTTCTGAAGCAGTTGAATCAGAAAAACAATATATAGAATTATTAAATAAAGCCTCTTCAATAGAACTGACAAGTAATAATCTAATTATGACGACATTGGATAATGAAATTCTTATTTTTAAAAGAATTAAATAATAATGAAAAATAAAAAACTTATATATTTAATACTAGGAATAATTATATTTATAAGTTTATGGTATTTTATTGCTTTAAAAATTAATTCTGAAATAGTATTCCCTAATATAACAAATATAATAAAAAAATTTATAGAAATAATATTAGAAAAATCATTTTATAAAGATTTATTTTCAAGTCTTATCAGAGTTTTAATAACATTTATTTTATCATTTTTATTCGCTTTTATATTAGGAATATTGTCAGGTATAATACTTCCTATAAGATATACATTAATACCAATAATAAATTTCATAAAAACAATACCAACCATACCTTTAATATTAGTGGCTATAATATGGTTCAATAATAATACAGTACCTATATTTGTTTCTATGCTAGTAATTTTTCCTATAATGTATGATGCCATAACTAATGGAATAGTAAATATAGATAAAAAATTAATAGAAATGTCATTGTCATATAATGTATCTTTAAAAACACAAATATTAAATCTTTATATACCATATATAAAGCCATATATATTAACATCAGCATCTCAGTCTATGGGTATCACTTGGAAGAGTATATTAGCAGCAGAAATATTGGCATTGCCTACTTTAGGAATAGGAAGTAAACTTTATGAATCTCATTTATATTTGGATAGTGTTTCTTTATTTGCTTATTGTTTGATTGCTGTTATATTTAATGGAATATTTGAACTTATTATAAGGCTTAATCATGATAAATAATAATATATTCAAATTAGAAAATATAAATTTATCTTATAACGATTTTGTAATATTTAAAGATTTTAATATATATTTTCATTTAAATAAAATTAACATAATATTGGGATCATCTGGTTCTGGAAAAACCTCACTTTTGAATATAATATCATCAAAAATAAATAAAGATGATAAAGCATTCGTATATCAGGAGCCTAGATTATTAGAGTTTTTTAATTCTTATAAAAATATAGAATATGTACTTAAAGATAAAATAAAAAATAAAGAAGAAATAGATAAAATAATAAAGAATGCATTAGAAATAACAGGCATTGTCAATAATATACATTCAAAACCAAAAGAACTTAGCGGAGGAATGAAACAAAGATTATCATTGGCAAGAGCTTTTGCTTATGATTCAAATTTTATACTTATGGATGAGCCTTTACAAAGTCAGGATATAAAAAGAAAAAAAGAACTTATAGATATAATAAAAAATATACAATCAAAAACAAATAAAACTTTTTTCTATGTTACTCATGATGTATCTGAAGCTGTTATGCTTGGAGATTATATTTATATATTATCAAATAAAAATAATTATACTCAATTAATATTTGAAGAACATATTAACAATAATGATACAGAAAATCATTTACAGCAAAAACTTACAGATATACTAATAAATAATTAATTATGACACTGATGTAGTTTTAAGCAAATAAACCACATAAGCTATATAAACTATTAAAAATATACTTCCCTTTATCTTCCCTAAAGTTTTTCCTTTTATAGTAAAGACTAATAATAATAATCCTGAAAATACCATAATAGAAAAGTCTATTAAATAATTTTGAGTCTGACTTAATACTATACCGCCGAATCTAAATGAAGCCATAGATGATATACCAAGAACAGCACCAACATTGAATATATTACTTCCTACTATATTTCCTATAGATATATCAGCCTCTTTTTTAATTGCTGCTATAATACTTGTAACAAGTTCAGGTATACTAGTTCCAACCGCAACAACTATAAATCCTATTATATGCTCGCTTAAAAAATTTCTGAATATTCCTGTTACTCCCTTTATAAATACATCAGATCCGAAAGCTAATGCCAATATAGCAATTATTATTTTAAATACAGCCCTTACTATAGAATTAGTTTTAGTTGATGATGATACTTCTTTTTCAAATGTAGCCAATTCATCTTTATCTTTTGATATTACACTATAAAGATAATAAACATAAATACATAATAAAATAAAAAGTATTATACCTTCTACTATAGAAATTTTATCCCCTATTAAACTTTTAGTTTCTATATTAAAAAGCATAATACATAAAGATGCATACATTATAAACATAGAAATCATAGAAACATAGTATGATTTTTTACCAGCAGACATATTCATAAATAAAGCAGATACACCAAGTACAAATACAACATTAAATATATTACTTCCTATAACATTACCTACAGCAATAGCACTCTCTCCTCTTAAAGCCCCAAATAAACTTACAAAAAGTTCAGGCATAGATGTACCCATAGCCACAACTGTAAGACCTATAACTATAGGAGGTATTTTTAATCTATTAGCAATCATTACACTTCCATCTACAATATAAGTTCCGCCCAAATATAATAATAATATACCAGCTATAGTAAAAACTACATTCAATAAAATATGTTCCATATATGCCATTCCTTTTATTAATTTAATTATTCTGTTTTATTAGTATTTATATTATTTTCCGATTCAGATGAAGTAGATGACTCAGAAATGTTTTCTTCTATATTGGCACTATCACCTTTCTTACTAAATACTGATATTATAAATACTATTATACATATAAGTAATATAAAAAGTACCAATGCAGTAGAAAGCCACAATGGAGAAAGAACCCATACCCAACTCCAAGCAATAGCTTTGAATAATTTTAATATTACAAATATTATTCCTAAAAATGCAAAAAATACTACTGTTATATTTAATACAGGGAATTTCTTTTCTACATTTTCTGAAACTGCATTACTCTGATTTTCTTTGTTATTATAAGAAGTTTTTTTATTTTTGAAAAATACTGAATCAAAAATTAAAGATATAACAACAAGTATAATTTCTATTAATAATATACTTAAAACTAAATACCAACTTAAATCAATTAAAACTTTTGATAATTTCAATAATGATATAATTATTATAAATACAGGCAGTAATCTTGAAGAAAAATTTAATAAATTTTTAATTAAGTATAAAGTAGCCATTGTAAAAACATTTTTTATCTTTCCCATAATATAAATTCCTAAAATAATATATTTGATTTATAATCATATATTATTTTTATTAAATGTGAATAACTATTTATAACATTTTTTATATAAAATAAAAGATTATAGAGATTATTTTTTATTTGAAATAAAAAGATAGTATGAGATAATATAGGTACTATCTCATACTACATTAGGGTTACTCAGATTTGACTTGTATAACTAATAACTTAAATGCCTCTTCAGCATTTAATGAATGAGGAGCATTTTTTGGAATTAAAACAGATTCCCCTAAAGACAATTCAAATACAGTATCTTCTATTGTTATTTTTGATTTACCTTCTATTACAGTAACCAAAACATCGCCTGTACTTGTATGTGTAGGAATTTCTTTATTCTTATCAACTGATATTATCTTCATCACTAAACTTTTTCTATCAACCAATGATAAGGCAGATATATCTTTAATTCCTATCAAATCTTTTAATGAAAATATTTTTTTATGCTCTACATTATTAATATAATTTTCCATATTCAACCTTAATAATTTATTTGTTTTTATTATCTAACTTATACGAATAAAAATCTGTTGCTGCAGCAACAAAAAGATATTTTTTTATAAAAAATATCTTTTTTGCAAAATTAAGGCTTAATAATGATTATTTATTTTTTAAGATTTTTAGCAGACTCTATAAATCCTACGAATAATGGATGAGGATTTGTGATTCTTGATTTTAATTCAGGGTGAAATTGAACGCCTATCATAAAAGGATGGGATTTTATTTCAGCAATTTCAGCTAAATTAGCATTTTTCATTTTTCCTGTTATGATAAAGCCTGCTTTTTCCATAACATCTATATATTCATTATTGAATTCATATCTATGTCTATGTCTTTCGCTTATAGTTGTTTTATCATATAATTTATGTGCTAAACTTCCCTGCTTTATATCACATTCAAAAGCACCTAATCTCATAGTTCCCCCTTTTAATATACTCTTTTTCTGTTCTTCCATAAGAGTAATTATAGGATTTTTAGCATCTTCTTTTACTTCCAAAGTATTAGCATCTTCCAATTTCAATACATTTCTTGCAAACTCAACGCTCATAAGCTGCATCCCTAAACATATTCCTAAATAAGGCATTTTGTTTTCTCTTGCATATTTTATAGCCTGTATTTTACCCTCAACTCCTCTCTCTCCGAATCCGCCCGGTATTACAAGTCCATGAATATCTTTGAAATAATATGATATATCATCTTTATTTTCTAAATCTTCTGCTGAAATCCATTCTATATCTACATTAATATCATTGTATATACCGCCATGATTTAAAGCCTCTATCAAAGAGATATAAGCATCTTTCATAGTTATATATTTTCCTACTATAGCTATTCTTACCTTTTCATTTTTTATTGATATATTTTTCTGCTTGCATATCAAATCAGTCCAATCAGTTAAATCTATTTTCACAGTCTGTAATTTAAAATGCCTGCATACCACATCAGAAAGTCCCTGAGATTCTAACATCAAAGGAACGGCATATATATTAGGCTCATCAAAATTCTCAAATACATTCTCTTTAGGAAGATTACAAAATAATGCTATTTTAGCTTTATGCGATTCCTGTAAATGCTTGCTTGTTCTGCATACCAATATATCAGGTATAATACCGCTTTGCATAAGTTCTTTTACGCTATGCTGAGTTGGTTTTGTTTTTATCTCTTCAGATGAACTGATAAAAGGTATCAATGTTACATGTATATATAAAACATTATCCTGACCCAATTCTGTTTTTATCTGTCTTATAGCTTCAATATAAGGTAAAGATTCTATATCCCCTATAGTACCGCCTATTTCTGTTATTACTATATCAGTTTTTTTTGTATCGCTTTCTCTGTATATTCTTCTCTTTATTTCATTGGTAATATGAGGTATAACCTGAACAGTTTCACCCAAATATTTACCTTCTCTCTCCATATTTATAACATGCTGATATATTTTACCAGTTGTAACATTACTGAATTTATTTAAATTCTCATCGATAAATCTCTCATAATGTCCTATATCCAAATCTGTTTCTGCCCCATCATCGGTAACAAAAACTTCTCCATGCTGGAAAGGACTCATAGTACCAGGATCCAAATTTATATAAGGATCAAATTTCTGTATAGTTACACTTAATCCTCTAGCCTTTAAAAGTCTTCCTAGTGAAGATGCTGTTATTCCCTTTCCTAATCCAGATACAACTCCGCCTGTTACAAATATATATTTAGTATTCATACAATCCTCAATTAATTAATTTTTTATTTTTTTATTTATTATCGAACTTATTAACATTATCATAAATCAGCATTAAATCAAGCGAATTTTATTATTATGTTAATTTCAAGTATTTTTCAAACCAATATGTAATTTCTTTTAATCTTCTTAATCGATGTTTAGGCTTTCCGCTTCTTGAAAGTTCATGATTTTCACCTTTAAATAAACAAACTCTAGCTTCAACCCCATAATATTTTAAAGCAGTAAACATTTGAAATGCCTGACTCTGATAGCATCTGTAATCTTCTTCGCTATGTATAAATAATGTAGGAGTCTTTGCATTATTAGCATATTTTAAAGGAGACTCTTCCCATAATTTTTCAAAGCTGTTCCAAACATCTCCTCCCAATTCATCAGGATTGAAATAATAACCTATATCTGTAGTTCCGAAATCATCTATCCAATTTGATATAGAACGTTGAGAGGCTGCACATTTGAATCTGTCAGTATGCCCTATTATCCAATTAACCATAAATCCGCCGTAAGAGCCTCCAGTAACACCTAATCTGCTTTTATCTATATTAGAGTATTTCTCGATAACAATATCAGTAAACTTCATTATATCTTCATAATCTATAGTTCCGTATATTCCTCTTATATCAGCAAAAGCATTTCCCTTACCTTCGCTTCCTCTAGGATTGCAGAAAAATACAAAATATCCCATATTAGCCCAAACCTGCATTTCATTAAAAAATATTTCACCATAAGCAGTTTTCGGACCGCCATGTATATCAAGTATTGCAGGATATTTTTTATTTTCATCATAATCTATAGGATTTAATACCCAGCCGTCTATTTCAAAATCATTATTTGTTTTGAATGAAATTTTTTCTGGTATTGATAATTTCTTATCTTTTAAAATATCTTCATTGAAATAAGTTAATTGATTTTCCAAACCATTATTAATACAATATATTTCCTCAAGTTTTAAATCTCTAAAACCTATAAAGTATATGTTATCATCATTAGAAATATCAAAATAATTAACAGCACCTTGTTTATTAGTTATATTTTTTATATTTCCATTTAAATCCAAATACTTTATATGAGCATTTTCATTTTCTGTGCCTACAAAATATATTTTATCTTTATAAACTCTTATATCCTTACCGCCTCCGAAAGAACAGTCAGTGCCTATCATATTTCCAATACCATTGTCATAATGATATAAAAGATTAATATTATTACTTTCATCTATCAAATAAAAACTGCCATTCTCATTCAAGCCATATTTTTGCATGTCTGTCATTACTGTGATAATTTTTTCTTTATTATCATTATCAATTATAAAATCAGCAAAATATATGGCATATTTATTTGAATCTATAATAATTTTTTCTTCTTTTTTCTTATTAACATCTTTATTATTAATATCTTTTATATAATACAAACGAAGTTCTGAAGTTGTAAGAGATTTATCTGTAAAAGAGTTTATAATGCATAATACCTTATGATCTTTATATTTAAAAGAATGAACATTGCTGTATTCATCTGTAATAGCAGTTAATTTATTTTCTTTTTTATTATAATGATAAAGTCTGTCTCTCTTTTTATTTGTTACACCAATATTATTAATCCAAAAAGGAATTTCATCAAATACTTCATAATCAATTTCTTCTTTAGCCCATTCCAAATAATTATCTTCTTTTCTCTTTTTCTCTCTTTCAATATCATAAACTGCTTTTATTAAAAAATTATCTTCATCTATTGCATATAAATCTATAACTTCAAGCTCAATATTAAATAAACTTTCTGCCTCTCCTCCATTAATATTGATGGAATAAAATAGAGAATAATCAATAAACTCCTCATCTTTTTTGCTTTTCAATTCTTCATCTCTTAATGATGATTTAAATATTACGGTATCATCATTAAGCCAAGAAACGAGAGAAGCATCTTTTACTGAAGTGAGTTTATAAGTTTTATTTTTTTGAGTATTATAAATAAAAGCATCTGAAATATAATTATTATTCTCATAATTCTGATGGCTTTTAATAAAAAGTAAATTATTATTAGATAATTCTATATTAGATAAAAAATTAAAATTCAAAAAATCTTTAATGTATAAACTTTCCATAAATAAAATTAAACAAACCTATAAATATAAAGATAATATTCTAATTCATCTCAACTCTATCTAAAATACTTCTAGCCAAAGATCTAGAATCAGCATTTTCTATATCACTTGCCAAAGAAATACCATAAGTAATACGCGTTACCTTCCCATTAAAATGATTATCTTTTAAAGTTTTATAAATATATGATGCAGTAGTGTCCGCTTCCAAAGATGCACTGAATGCTATCATTATTTCATCTATACTATTTTTATTTACCCTTTCTATAAGCTCTTTTATTCTTATATCGCTTATCCCAATACCTTTAATAGGTGCTATAAGTCCTCCCAATATATGATAAACTCCACTATATTCTTCAGTCTTTTCTATAGCAAGCATATCAGGATAAGACTCTACAATACATATTTTATTATGCTCTCTTCTATCATTACTGCATATATAACAAATATCATTATCGCTCAAACTATAGCATTCTTTGAATAATTTTATATCTCTATGCAATGATAATAAAACTTCAGAAAATTCTTTCAAATATTCATCATCGCAGTCAAATAAATATAAAGCAAGACGCATAGCACTTCTTCCACCTATACCTGGCAATCTTGATATAATTTGTATAAGCCTATCCAAAGATTGTATATTATTCAAAATAATTATTCCTTATTCTTATCATCATCATTATTTTTATTCATATTGTTCATAATATCATTCATCTTTGTTATCATATCAGGAGTTATAGAATCCAAAGAAATATTTATTTTACCGTCTTTATATTCTACAGAAGTCATTTTACTTATATCACTAAACATTTGATTCATATCATTGAAATTCATATTGAATAAATTAGGCTGCCTACTAAATTTTTCTTTATTATCATTATCATCAGAATCTTCTTCTTCCAATTTTTTTCTTAATTCAGATACTTTTGAAACCGCTTCATTTACACTTGAACTTATCATCTCTTCTAATAATTCTTTTTGATCCTTTAATAAAAGACTTTCATCTATACTAAAACTTGTTATATTATATGATTTATTCATAGTTAAACTTACTAAATTACCTGCTGAATTGTACCTTATACTGTTTTCACTCATAAATATATACTCCTTATCTTTATTAATATTATTACTATATAATATATATTCTTTTTTATAATTTTCAATAAAAATTAATAATAATATAAATTTGACTTTATTTTCAAATAATATAACATATGCTTTGTAAATTATATTTATATCAGGTAAAACTGCATAAAATGATTATAAAAAAAATTATATTTATAATACTCATATTCCCGTCTATTCTTCTTTCTAAGCAAGTAAGAACAGAAATAGGAGAAAGATATGAGAAAGAAAATATAGCTGTCTTTGAAATACTAGATGACTCAAGAGACTATTCTAAAGGTATAGGAAAAAAAATGACAGCATTAATAGAACATTCATTAACAAAAATGAATAGATTCAATATAGTAGACAGGCAAAACCTAGATAAATATTTAAAAGAAATGGAGCTTCAATTGGCAGGTATTACCGATAAACAACTGATTGAAGTTGGTAAAATATACGGATATTCAAAAGCTTTAACAGGAAAAATAGTATCTGCAAATGTTACTGTTGAATATAATGATGATGAAACTATAAGTTTATTTGCTGAAATAGAAATGGTGCTTCAAATAGTAGATGTGGAAACTACTAAAATATTATATTCTTCAAAATTAAGAGGAACAAGTTATTACAGCACTACAAGTTACCCTTCTAATTCTCTAAGAGAAAGTCTTATAAATGATGCATGCAATAATTTAGCATATAAAGTAGAAAATAAGATGAGAGATACATTTAAAATAGTTCTAAAAATATCTGATATATATGACGGAAAAGTATATTTACTTGTTGGGAGAAATCAGGGAATAAATAAAAAAACAAGATTCAGAGTTTATTCAAAACAGGATGATATAATACTCTCTTCAGGAAATGTTATAAGCGGAGGATATAAACATAAAGGAACTCTTAGAATAAAAGAACTTAATAATGATTATTTAATAGCCAGTATTTCAAGAGGAAGAAATATACAGGTAGGAGATATAGCAAAGGAAACTGTTATAGGAGATTTCGGATTTGGTATAGCATTGAATTATGCCTCATACAATATAACACCATTTCAAAAAACATATCAAAACAGTATAAAGCCAAATGAAGGAAAAATGAGAATATCATTAAATAAAAATGAATATGCATTAGGAATTCATGTGAAAATGGGATATAATGGTATATTATTTTCTCCAAATTTAAGTTTAGGATTATTATTTGGTGATTTTTTCAAATCTAGCTATGCTATAGATACTAGATTTAATTTTGATATTAATATAAACTTATATCAAGAAGTTTTAAAACTTATAATAAGTCCGTATATAGGTATGGGAATATCATTTACAACTATAGGTGAAATATACGGAGGAAATTATTATACTGATAATTTTATCTATTTAAAAAATGGTGCTAAAATAGATTCAAGGGATATAATGTTTGGTATAGGAGCATTAGCATCTTTACAATATAATGTTACAGATACTATAGGAATAAATTTCGGAGTAGGATATAGATTTTATACGAATCCTATTAATTTAGGTATTTTCAGTGAAGGTAATGAAATTTCTTTACCAGAAAATATAAAAACAGTTAATCTTACAGGATTAGAATTTACACTTGGAGCATTTTTCATATTATAAGATGAGTAAAAAAATTATAATAATATTATTTATCATATCAAACACTTTTTTCGGTGCTTTTTATTTTTCGGATATAGCAAAAGAATACGGCACTAATGAAAATAATAATGCAGAACCAAAAACAGTAATAGAAAAAAATGAACAATTAAAATCAGAATATAATATAGATACAAACAATATGAATTCCTTTTTCAGTATAGAAGGAAATAAAATTATAAATCAAAATGGAGTTGTAAGTACTCCCGTTATACCTGAAAATCCTTATAAAAGTAATCCTTTCAGATATACTGAAGTAACTTTTATTTTAACTGCATTCTTTTCATATACATATGCAACATATCTGGTATTTGGATTAGATGCCATAGAAAATGGTAATGTAGCCCCTTCAACCACTGGAAGAAATAGATATAAAAGTTTATGGGTATCATCTATGCTCTTTGAAATAACGGCAGGACTATTTTGTGGTGCTGCTGTAGCATATGACAGTTATCAGAGGGTGTACGGTAAAAAGAAAAATGATGGATTTAGTTTTAACTTTATGCCTTTCTATGAGCCTATAAATAAAGATGCAGGATTTCTATTCTCCTTAAATTATCCTCTCTAGTAATATATTATTTTTTATAGTTTTCATTTATAAGCGAATATAAAAAATATATGATTATAAATTTAGCTTCTTGAAGGAATTATCTTTTTCTTTTTTAATTTAGGAAGTAAATTTTTATTGATTAGCAATATATACGATACAAAACACATAGCTATCATAAATGCTAATATTAAGGCACCTTTGATATTAATATAATTATCACTTTCTTTAATATTTACAGAAGATGATAAGGAAAGATTTGCACTCTCTTCATTATTTTTTATTATTTTTATAATCTTTTCATTTTTAGTTTCATCTAAATATCCGAATGTTTTAGCATAGGATAAAATATATTCTTTATCTGTTTTAAGCCTTTCTATATTACTTGATATTTGAATTTTTCTTCTATTAAGTTCCTGAAGCTTTTTCTTTTTATTTTCAATAATTACTTTTTGAGAATTTAATGTAAGAAATCCTTTGGGACTAAAAACAAATACATATATCATAAAAGCTATACCAAGCAATATGACACTATAAAATATTTTAGAACCAATTCTAACATTAAAATACATAACTATAACCTTAATAAATATACAACTAATTATCGGAAGTAATTTTTTAAAATTAATACAGATATATATACATAACACTGTATAAAGATATTATTTACATATTTTAATAATCAGTATGCCTCAGCTTTAACAATATGCATCATTAAATGCATTATTATACACTATATTAATACACTATACTAATAATCATTCAAATATAACTCTAGCTTTACTGTCTATATAATTTTCTGGTATATTATTAAGCTCTTTAATTTTCGCTATCATAGCATCTCTCATATCATTTCCAGTCATAACAATATTTTTGCCACGTTCTCCTATAGAATTGCCGTTATTATCCTGATATCCATCTCCGCCTAAAAATATAAAACTGGATAAAATGACTCTATAATCTTTATTTTCCTCAATAGCCTCTCCATTTAAAGAAGACTCTAATAACTCACCGTCGGCATTATATTTTACCTCCATCCCTCTTGATAATTGCAAAAATGCTCCAGCTCCTCTCTTCCTGCCAGATATTTTAAGCATATCAATAATATCTTTTCCTGTTAATGTTACCAATATTACTTCATTATCGAATGGAAAAAATTCATTTTGTATATTTCCTAAAGTTATATCCCCTTCTTTTAAAGGCGTTCTAAGTCCACCTGAATTCATAAATACAATATCAACATTATCATAAGAATCTATAACCAAATCGCATGCAAAATTACCTATAGCCATAGAATTAGACCTTATTCCATCATGTGCCAAATCAATAGGCAAAGTACCAATGCGTATATTAAACTCTTTATCAACAGTTCCCTTCATTTCATCAATAAATGCAAGCATATCCTTATCCTGCTCTATTGAGCTGTCCATTGGAATAAGTTTATAATTAAAATTACTCATTACACCATTATTAACATCTAAATTAATATTTCCCAAAAATCTGCCGTAATATCCAGCCTGAACAATAGGAGTACCCTTTACAAAATCAGCCTCATACAATTCTGTATGACTATGTCCGCCTATTATTATATCAAATGTATTAGGTATGGCTTCAGCAATTTCTTTATCTTTATCATATCCTACATGACTTAAAAGTATTGTTATATCATTTGTTTTATTAAGTGGTGTTTTTTCAATGAAGTCTTTTAGGCATTTTATTTCTTCTTCAAAAATAAGCCCCTTAGCATATTTAGGATTATAAACGGAATCGGTAGTAGTTATGCCTATTATAGCAATATTAAGTCCGTTAACATTTGTTACCATATATGGAATTGCATAATAGCTATTATCAGATTTATTTTTTATATTTAGAGAAAGCGTTGGAAATTTTCTCTCTTTCATTATTTCATTAAAATTATCAACCCCATAATCCATAAAATGATTACCTACAGCAGCAGCATCTACTCCAATCATATTCATAATATCAACCTCATCTCTGCCCTGAAAAACTGTTGAATATATACTTCCTGTAATAGTGTCTCCCGCATGAAGAACCAATACATTTTTATTTGTAGCTTTAACTTGCTTTATATATGTAGCCCTTCTTGAAGCTCCGTACATATAATTTGTTTCTGCAGGAGATACATCTCTATTAATTATTTCTTCCTCTTCATCTCTGCCATGAGTATCATTCATATGTATTATAGTAAGAGATCCTGTATTTCCTGATTTATTTGAATGAGAACAGGAAAATAAAAATACTAGAATAAATATTAATATAATTTTTTTTATCATACAAAACTCCAATAAGAATGTTAGGATACTTTAAAAGTATATAAAATTTTTTATTCTTTTACAATAGCATAAAAGAAAAATTTGTATTTGAAGTGTAAAAATAATAAAATTTAACTTTATATAAAATTAACAGTTTTATTTTTATAAAAAATTGTATTATAATAATACTATCAAATATAGTTTTATAATGGATTATAATATGGCTGTTATAAAGAAAAATGATAAAAAAATAAAAAAAATAGAAGTTACAAAAGAAGAATTGGAATCAAGAGAAATTCCATTACTTTTTAGTACAGTAAACTTCTCTTCAAATATACCAATATCAATGTATGCTGATACAATAGGAATAAAAACTTCAGAATCAAGCTATAGAGGTGCAATGAATTCAGAAGTAAATAGAAATATCAGTGAAGAATATCTTTTGAACTGTAAAAAATCTTCGGCAGATATATCAACTATGCTAAATGTTACAGGATATTCCTCTTTTCCTATACATTCATCTTTGAGTAGCAGAGTATTATTGGAGGAAGAAGTTCATAAAAAAGGAAATGCTGTAAAACTACCGCAATATAAAAATCTTAATGCTCCTATAGGCTCTGTTATAAGATCAAGAAGAAGCAGAAGAGATTTTAAAGGAAAGCCATTAACATTGAATGATTTATCTACTTTACTGTATTATGGAGATGGTGTTTCTGGAGATTTTGACTTCAAATTAAATAAAGAAGAATATGGTACAATAACTTTTGGAGATAAATATATATCAAAATTAAGAACAGCACCTTCAGGAGGAGGACTTTATCCAATATATCTTTATATTGCAGCATTAAATATAAATAATCTCGCTAAAGGAATATACAAATATATGCCTTTTACACATTCACTTGAAAAAATAAAATTATTCAGTGATAAAGATTTGGAAAATTACTATAATGATAATAATTTTGGTATGGAAATAGATTTGGAAAAAACTGCATTATCAATTTATTATGTTTATAGCATATATGAAAACTCAAGAAAATACGGAGATATGGGTTTGCAATTTGCTTTGATAGAAACGGGAGAAATAGCCCAAAATATACAGCTTGCTGCAGCGGCAGGAGGTATTTTAGCATGCGATATAGGAGGGTTTAATAAGATTAAATCTGAAGAACTTCTTGATATTGATGGTATTACAAATCATGTTGTGCATTTAACTTTAATTTCAAAATGATAAAATAATAGAAATATAAATAATTGGGTTGAATAATGAATAAAAAAAATATTAAACTTTATGATAATGTTACAATTTTCTTTAATTCTGATGATGAAATTAGATTTAGAAAAGGTATATGGAATTTTGAGGAGGCTACTTTAGGTCTTAATGATTTAGATGATACTATGAAAGAGGTATTAATATTTTTGTTTAAAGAGCTTTTTGATGATAAGAATATAATTTTCGATGATATAGTAAAAAAATTCTCTTTAAATGAACAAAATACTAATATGCTTGATGATATTATTTCTTCTCTCATAGGAAATAGATTTTTGGAATATGATGAAAATAATATGCCTAATATGATTTATGAATTGATAGGAGAATATTTTTATGATATACCAGATGAAAGTAAAGTAAAAAAAAATAAAATAATGTTTATAGCAGATAATAAAAGATTAAAAGATTATGCCAAATTAATATCCGAAGATATGTATATGAATGTTGATATGATGAATGCTGATGATATAAAAAAAATAGAAAAGGCTAATCTTACAGATACAACAGATGCTATAGAAACAATGGAAAAACAAAAAGAGTTATTAAAATTATTCGATGATATATCATGCATTGTTGTAAGTGTTGAAAAGCCTAGATTAAATTTACTCAGAAACATCAACAGACTTTTACTAGATAAATCTATTCCTATAATTATATCTATATTAGACGGACCTTTTTTAAACCTAACAACAATAAAAGGAAAAGAAACTGCATGTTATGAATGCTTTGAAAATAGAGTGATTGCAAGAAATGAAAGTTTATCTGTTTACAATAAATTTGTGAAGCAAACTATGAATCTTAAAATGAATAATAAAAAAACATATATAACACCTATACTTCAAAGTTTTACTTCTCTAGCATTATATGAAGCATTTTTATTTGCTACTATAGGAAAATGCAAACTTACTGGAAGAGTTATAAATGTTTATCTGCCTTCTATAGAAATTCAAATTCAGGATTTATTAAGAGTACCTTTCTGCCCTGCTTGCGGACATATAAGCAGAGCCAAATATAATGAAATGTATACTTCATCTAAGAAGATAATAGAAAAATTCTCAAATAAGATTATAGTAAAATAATTTGAATATTATTTTAAATTATTTATTATATTATAAAAATGGAAAGTATATGATAAAATATTACCCAAGTCATAAAAATGTTTTAAATAAATATAATGCCCTTTGCGGACATCAAACAGGAATTTTAGATTCTCTCATTATAATGCAGGCGAATTCTGTAATTTCTGAAAATATAAATACATGCACCGCAATGCTTCCTAATTATCATAAAATATTACTTGGTGATAATGCGGAAGTGAATTATCATCTTTCTGGATATGGAATATACAGAGATGAGGCTATTATAAGATTATTAGGAGAAGGTATTGAAAGATATGCTTTATTTACTTCTAATTTATATTTTGAAGATAAATTAAAATATACTTCCTACAATAAATTGAAAGAAAAATATCCTGACAATGTTATACCTTTTGAATATATAAAAATATACAGTGATGATGATTGTGAAAAATTAAATAGGCTTGGAATATTAGAAAATATTAATGAAGATGATGTATTATCTTGGGTTCTTCTTCCTTCATTATTTGATAAAGATAAGGAATATTATATACCAGCACAGAATTTCTTTTTATCGCATATTATAAGAAGAGATAAAAAAGAAAAAATATTTATAAGCGGATTTTCAAAGGGAAGTGCAAGTCATAAAAATATACCTCTTGCTTTAAAATCATCTATAACAGAAATTATAGAATGCGATGCTTGTATGATAAAATGGTATACAAATAGTAAAGTAAAAGAAGTTATTATTGATGATGATACTCTAAATGAAGCTATGAATTTGATTTTGAAAGATGTTGATTATACTATTAGAGTATTTGATTATACTATAGATGATAATTTAGGTTATGTTTTTAATGTAATGCTTATAAATAATAGCGGAAAATCTCCTTATATAGTTGTAGGTGCTTCTTCTGGTCTTAATCCTAAAAAAGTAATATACAGAGCATTTATGGAAGCTTTGGCTATATTAACATTAAACATTAATGGTCCTTTATCTATGCCTGCTGACTATTTAGAAACTGTATCAGAAAAAAATTATCTTAATCTTGACAGTAATGTTAATTATTGGGCAAATTTAGAAAATAAAGATAAAAAATTAAATTTCATAAATAGTAAAGTTAAAGAAAAAGTACATTTAAAAAAATATAAAAATATTGAAATTGATACTGATAAAGATTTAGAATATTTATTCAAAGGTATTAATAAAATCTCAAAATATGCAGTTTATTTGAATATCACTCCTACAGAAATATATGAAAAAAATCTGCATGTTATAAGAGTATATATTCCAGAGCTTGTTCAAATGTCAATGCCAGCTTTTCCTTACAGTAGGCATCCTAGAATAATTCAAAATGGAGGAATTTCTAATAGTGAATTTCCACACCCATTACCTTAGTGCATTGCTTGTACTAATTTCTATTTCTTTTCCAACTTGTCTTATTGGAATATTTATAAAATTAAATTTAGGCAGAATTAATAATATACTTCCTAATACTTTAAGTTATATTTTATTTTCATTAATAGCATTTTTTACTGGATATATTGGAAATATTACTTTTAATATAAGTATTTATTTTGCTACTTTATCTTTTATAATATCTTTTTTATGTATAGGATTAGAAATAATAGAGGCTATAATAGCACATTTTATAAAATATAAATTCTGGATAAAAAATATTGAAGTTCACAAAATCATGGAAAAGAAAAATATATTTTTTGATATTATAATAATATTTACTGGGGCTTTTTGCGAAGAAATAATTTTCAGACAGGTATTTTTTAATATTTTATATAATATATTTAATATCAATATTTATATCGTTATAATAATTTCAGCATTCATATACTCAATAAATCATATATATTTTGGAACTAATGCTGTGATTCAGAAATTCATTACAGGTATAATATATTCATTGATATTTGTTTATTCTTCTTTTAGTATTACCTCTTCTTCAATTACGCATTTCTCTCAGAATATGATTTTATATATATTATCATCAAATAATAAAGAGAGGCTACATTGACTATTATCACTATTATAATATATACAGTAATATCAATTGTACTTGGAATGATAATTAGATTTTCAGAAAATAAAAATATAATTAATAATATATGTTTTAAATTAATGAATCATTCCAAATTAGAATATAATGAAATCTATGTTTATGTAAGCACTTATATATATTGGCTTTTGATTATAATTTTTGCTTTATTGATAAGTTTTTTGCAAAAACAAAATATTTTATTATATTTACATATAGATAAAGAATATATTATTTATATTTTTGTTAATATTTTTGCCGTCATTTCATCTTTTGAAATAATTATGTCGGTATTAAGTTTATTTAATAAAAATATCAAAACAAATATAGTATTTAATAATATATTGTTAGTTCCGTCTGTGGATATGCTATACTCATCTAGAAGCAATCCAAAATGGATTTTAATAATATTAGCAAGCATAATAAAATGCTTATTTTTTAATGGAGTTTTATATTCCGCTGTAAAAAGTGAATTATATAATCATCATATATTTTTTACTATTTTAATAGTAGGTATGTTATTTTCATTAGAAGAAATTTTCAGAGTAAATACTATTAAGCAGGCTATAATATTTACTTCGGCATGTTTTATAGTTATAACTATGAATAGCCTTACATTTGAATATAGCGGGAGTTTAATACCACCTATATTGGCTAATATAGCTTTTACTATGTATTATTTCGGACAATTTGAAAATATAAGAAGATATACTTAAATATTAAATTGGTATTAATCTCTTTTAAGAGTTTAATATAAAAACATCAAAAGGAGTTGTGAATATGATTAAATATTCTTCAAAGGTACGCACAACATGTTCTCTAAAAAGCCAATCTGTTGTATTGACTCCTGGAGGATGTTGCTGCTCTTGTTGTTGTTCTTGCTGCGTTAACGTAACAACTACAACAAACAATTAATAACAATTTATAATATAATTGTTGTTCCTGCTGCATTGATAATATTGATGCAGCGGGGTTATTATAATAAATAAAGTTGTATTCAATGGAAATATTAATTAGTGCTGAAAATATAGATAAGAAATTTAAAAAAAAACAAATATTAAAAAATATAAATTTCAATATAAATAAAGGTGAAATCATAGCACTTGTAGGTCCTAATGGTTCTGGTAAAACTACACTTATAAATATACTATTAGGAATAATAAAACCAGATAGCGGAAAATTAAAAATAAATATAGATAATTATAAAAAACATATAGGAGTGCAGTTACAGTCTACTCCTTTCTTTGAAGGTTATAGTGTAAAGGATAATATATTAATGTTTTCTGCTCTTTATGGAATAAAATTTAATAATAAAGAAATAGAAAATATGCTTGATAAATATGTTTTGAATGCTGATACCCCTGCAATAAAACTTTCTGGAGGAGAACAAAAAAAACTTGCTATAATGATAGCTACTATGCAAAACCCTGATTTACTTATATTTGATGAACCTACAGCAAGTTTGGATCCTAGAGAAAGATACAATGTAAAAAATATGATATACAATTTGGCTAAAGAAAATAAAACTATACTTTTCACTTCTCATGATTTAGAAGAGGTTGAAGATATGGCAACTAGAATAGTATTTTTATATAAAGGAGAAATATTAGAAAACGGAAATAAAGAAGAATTACTAAAAAAATATAATTTTGATAAATTAGAAAAAATTTATCTACATATTACTAATTATTAATTTTAATATATTATATAAAAAACTAAACTTGATATTATAAAAACTCTAAATAAGTTATAAACTTGATAATTTTTTAGTATATATAAAAAATTATTATGAGAAAGAATAATTATGAAAACAATATTTAAACTTACAATGAAAAAAGCTATAAGAGATCCTTTTCTTATATTTTGGTCTATATTTTTTCCTATGATTATCATAATATCATTAGGGCTTTTTTTTAAAACAGAAAGTTATACTATACATATACTTACAGCTATGACATGTGTTAGTGTACTTGCTTATTCTTTTATGACTACAAGTTTTAATGTTTTAAGCCAAAGAAGAAGAGGTGTTTATAATTTGCTTAAAGTTACTCCCCTTCCATTATATAAATATATTATAAGTTTATCATGTGCTTGGGTAATAATATCTATTATAAGTTGTTTATTTGTATTTTTTGTATGTGCTTTATTTTTTAAAATAGAGTTTTATTTTGTTTCTGTGCTTTTATTTTTACCTGCTATAATAATAGCATCTTTACTTTATATATTCATAAGTTTCTTCGTTTCAAGTTTGGTAAAAAATAATGAAACAGCAAGTATACTATACAATATAATTTTAATGTCATCTATGTTTTTAAGTGACGGATATTATTCATTATATAATGCTCCAAATATACTACAAATTTTGAGTAAATTAAATATTTTTCAATATTTTTTGAATGCTTTTAGAAGTGCATTTTATCTTGATTTTCATAATTATTTTATATCTATAGCAGTAATTATCGTATGTTTAATACTTGCTTTAATACTTGCAGTGAATACTTTTAGATATGCAGATAAATAATTACTAATTATTTTTTATTTAAAAAGTTATTCAAAAATCTATCAATAAAATATTCTATGTATCCTAAAATAGCGAAAAATAAAGTTATAAATAATACATTTCTCAATACTATTTTTAATCCGTATTTATCTATATCTACAAAAAAGTAAGGATAATAACTTCCATTAGAAAAAGGCTCTCCTATCCTAGCCTTTATAAGTATAAAAGCAAAATAAACAATTGGTATCAACATCCAAAGCAAAGGATCCATAATTTTATAAATACCCTTAACATCAAAAATAATATAATCAAAAATAGTCATAATAGGAAGAATATAATGAACTATAATATTTCTCATATATTCCAAACCTTCATATTTTGTAGCAGTAGGACTTAATAGAAAATGATAAACCAAAAATGTAACCGTTATAGACATTGTAACAGCACCTTTAAATCTTGGATGGAATGTTTCATCTTTTTTTATTATATTAATAATATCCAAAATGAAATAAACTATTACAAGTATATTACTCTGATATGTAAAATAATATATTGTCTCTAAATCGAATTTAAAATTCTTTGGAAAAAAACCATTTATAACTGCAAAAATACCAATAAATACTATAATCATTTTATATATAATATTAATTTTTTTCTTAATCATATTTATCTCTATACGTTTTATTTTCTAGTAATATTTATCTATATAATAGTAGAATATATAGATAAAATAAAAATTACTTAATTATAATCCCTTTTGAAGGTATATTCAAAACCATTATTTCAGTATTTATTTTCTTTTTAGCCAAACTTTCTTTCATAGCATTAGAAACTTTTTTAATTATTTCCTCATCATTTTTCACCAAAGAAAGTATAGAAGAACCAGCACCACTTATGGTAACAGAATAAGCACCTGCATTTTTTGTCTGTTTGAATAAATCTTTAAGACCATGTATAAATTTAGCTCTGTAATCCTGATGCAATTTATCATCGGTTGCTACTTCAAGTAAATCAAATCTATTTGAAGATAAAGCTGATGTAAGAAGTGCTGCTCTTGAAATATTGAATATAGCATCTTTAAAATTTATTTCTTTAGGTAATGCATTTCTAGCTACTTCCGTACTTAAATGAAAATTTGGAATGGCTACAATGGCTTTTAAATTTTTAGAAGGATTAATTTTAACATATTTAAAATCTTCATCTTTTATAACTACCCCAGATATTATACCGCCTAATATTGCAGGAGAAACATTGTCTGGATGCCCCTCTAATTGTACAGACATATTTAGTATATCATAATCAATAGAAAGTTTATTTCCTAATATATAATTAGCTGATAAAAGTCCTCCTATTATAGCAGCAGAACTACTTCCAAGCCCCCTCGAAAGAGGTATTCTATTTATACATTTTATTGTATAGCCCTTATCAGGTTTTGATTTTAACTTCTTATATACCAATTTCATAGCATCGAGTATCATATTATCATCTTTTGATATCTCATTCTCACCTTCGCCTATTATTTCAAACTCTATTTTTTTGGAATTTTCATTAGAATATATATGTATTTCATTATATAAATCTAAAGCTAAACCAACACTATCAAAACAAGAACCTATATTGGCAGAAGTAGCAGGTATTTTAAAAGTGATTAATTTTTTATTTTTTATTATAGAAGTTTTATTCTTTTTATTATTTTGAACTTTATTCATAAATTACATTCCTATAGCTTTTCTTATTTCTTCTATATTATTATCAACTTTTATAGGTGCATCACAGATTTTTATAGCATTATCAGGATCTTTTAATCCATTTCCTGTTAATACAGCAACCACAGTATCACCTTTATTTATTTTTCCAGCTTTATAAGTTTTGATAATACCAGCTAAAGAGGCAGCAGATGCAGGCTCAGCAAATATACCCTCTTCTCTTGTAAGCATTTTATAAGCCTCTAATATTTCATCATCAGTAACAGAATCTATAAAACCATTAGATTCATTTGCAGCATTAACCGCTAATTTCCAGCTTGCAGGATTTCCTATTTTTATAGCTGTAGCTAAAGTTTGAGGATTTTCTATTATTCTATTTTGAACAATAGCAGCAGAACCTTCAGCCTCAAACCCTATCATTTTAGGCAAATTAGACACTTTTCCATTTTCTTTATACTCTTTAAAGCCCATCCAATATGCAGATATATTTCCAGCATTTCCTACAGGTATAGCCAAATAGTCTGGAGATTTTCCTAATGCATCGCAAATTTCAAATGCAGAAGTTTTTTGTCCTTGTAATCTGAAAGGATTAATTGAATTTACCAATGTAATAGGATATTTATTCGTAATATCTACAACCGCCTTTAATGCCTCATCAAAATTTCCTTTAATAGCTATAACTTTAGCACCGTACATCAAAGCCTGAGCCAATTTTCCCAAAGCAATATTACCATCTGGTATAACAACTATACATTGAATACCACTTCTAGAGGCATAAGCAGCAGCTGATGCAGATGTATTTCCTGTAGAGGCACACATTATAGCTTTAGAGCCTTCTTCAAGTGCTTTAGCTACTGCCATAACCATACCTCTGTCTTTAAATGAACCTGTAGGATTAAGTCCGTCATATTTAAAATATAATTCTATGCCTCCAAGTTCCTTTCCTATTTTTTCGGCTTTTATTAAAGGAGTATTTCCCTCATGCAATGTTATTAATGGGGTTCTATCGGTAATAGGAAGATATTCTCTATATTCTCTTAAAAGTCCTTTCCATACTTTCATAATATTAATCCTTAATGATTATAAAATTATTATCAATAGTATTTGATATAGGATATAATATAAAGAATTATTTTTCAAGACTTTATTATAATAGAATATTTGTTATTATAAATAAACTTTAAATATTTGCAAAAATGCTTGAAAATGATAGTATTATACTATATCAATTATAAATAATGAATATGGTAAGGAAACAAATATGAATATAAATAATATAAGAGAAAAAGTAAAAACCGTAAAAATAGGAAATATTCTAATAGGAGGAAATAATCCTATAAGCATACAATCTATGACAAATACAGATACTAGAGATATAAAATCTACAGTTGATCAAATAAAATCTCTCGAAGATGCGGGCGTTGATATAGTAAGATTAGCTGTACTTGATATGGATGCGGCAAAGTCAATAAAAGAAATAAAAAAACAAACTAAAGTACCTTTAATAGCGGATATACATTTTGATTATAGATTAGCATTGGAGAGTATGAAAAGTGGTATAGATTCTTTAAGACTTAACCCTGGAAATATAAAAGATAAAGAAAAAGTAAAGGAAGTTATAAAAGAAGCTAAAGAAAGAGATCTCACTATAAGAGTTGGAGTAAATGGAGGAAGTTTGGATAGAAGCGTATACAAAGAAGTAACTCCAGCAAACATGGTAAAAAGTGCTGCTGAACATATAAAATTAATGGAAGATTTGAATTTTACCAATATAAAAGTTTCTTTAAAATCTTCAGACATAAAAACTACAATAGATGCTAATACATTATTCAGAGAAAAGTTTAATTATCCAATACATTTAGGCGTAACAGAAGCAGGTACTTTAAGAAGTTCATTAATAAAAAGTACAAGTGCCTTATCATATTTGATAATGCAGGGTATTGGAGATACTATAAGATACTCAATAACTGGGGATCCTGTAGAAGAAGTAATGGCTGGTAAAATGCTACTTAAATTTTTAGGCATAAGAAATGAACCTTCTATAGAAATAATATCATGTCCTACATGCGGAAGATGTCAGGTTGATGTTGAAGATGTAGCTAGCTATATAGAAAAGCATGTTCAGAATATAAAAAAGAACATTACTATTGCTATTATGGGCTGTGTAGTTAATGGTCCAGGTGAGGCAAGACATGCTGATTTTGGGGTTGCAGGAACTGGAGACGGAAATTTTATTTTTTTTGAAAAAGAAAATGAGCCTATAAAAGTGGCTAAAGATGATATTATAACTTTTCTCACAAAGAAGATTGAAGAATTTTAATTTACATGCTGATATAATTTCTTCTTTTAATATGTATTAAATTTATGAATTTAAGAAATTATTGAAAAAATTATAAAATTATGTTACTCTTAGAGATAAGTATTTAAAAAATTATGAGCATACAGCATACAGCATACAGCATACAGCATACAGCATACAGCATACAGCATACAGCATACAGCATACAGCATACAGCATAATTTAAAAATTCAAATCATTTATATTCCTACTATTATATATAATACTAGGAGCATTATGCATTTTAAATATCTTAAAATAAAAGGTATTTAAAATGATATATAAAAAAGAAATTCAAAATATAATATTTAATGTTAAAGAAGCCTACAAAAATAAATTATACCTGCTCTCCGAGAAACTTCTTACAGATATAATAAAAAATGAACATGAATATTATAAAGTATATATTTTATTTTCATATTTAATGCTTTTAAAAAATGATGATGAAGATAAATTGAAACTTTCTATAAAGTACTGTTCAAAAACTATAAAATTAAATAAATATTATATGCTTTCCTATATTATAAGATATAAGGTATGCAAAAAATTATTAAAAATTTATAAATCTAAAAATAAAGACACAAAAACATTAGAAGTATTGATGAATGATGATATAAATTATTTAAATAAAATATCTAATAACTTCATAATAAAAAAGCATATAAAAAATTTCATTAAAAACCCACTATCCTATTATGATAAAAATACATTACTATTAAAAACTTCTTCTGATATAACAAGATATATAGAGTTATTCAATAAAGAAAAAGTCAAATATGATTATATTGATATAATGGAAAATTATAATTCTTTTATAGAAAAAAATAATTATAATTATAAAGCTTATAATTTAAGAGGATTTTTAAAATATAATTTGAAAATATATGATGAAGCAATGGAAGATTTTAACAAATCAATAAGTATTAACTCATCATATGCTGAAAGTTATTATAATAGAGCTAAATTAAAATACAATTTAAAAATCTATAATGAAGCTTTGAATGATTTTATAAAGGCTCAGAAAATATTTGTAAGAAAAAAAATAAGTTCGCCTTTGGATATAATAAAATGCGATCATTATATAGCTTGGTGCAATCATCATTTGAATAGGAATGATAAAGTATTTTTGGATATTGAAGTTGATGAGGATATTAATGATTTTTCGGAAGGATATTATAATAACGACAAATTAAAATTTAATAATAAAAATTATAAGGATGCATTAAAGAATTTCTATAAAGTTGATGAAAATTGCAAAAATTATATTAAAACAGAATATTATAAAAAAATATGCATAAATAAAATTGATAATAATATTGATACAAATTTGATAATAAATCTTTTAAGGCTCTCTAATATTTATAAAAATGAAAATGATTTTAATATTACATTAAAATTATGCAATGGGGCTTTAGAATATATTGAAGCTATAAAAGAAAATGATAATGATTTTTTGTATTGTTATTTGAAAGGCATTTCATTATATGAATTATACGATATATCTTTTTTGAATTATCAATTAAAAGATGAAGCATTATACTATCTTAATCAGGCTCTTAATACTTCAGAAGAGAAAATAGAATACAGTAAATACAGTAAAAGAATAAAAAAAATAATGACGGATATTACAGAGTATGGCATTTGATATAAATAAAAAAGGTA
>NZ_JARHYI010000050.1 GCF_029258575.1 Brachyspira sp.
ATGTTAGGAGAGTTAGTTGAACCTCCTAAAGTTAATTTATTGTTTCTATGAAGTTCAGCTACTGTTTCAGCTTCAGCCTGAGCACCTTGATCATATGCATGATTATTTGCTATTGAAAAAGTATTGAAATAATTAAAGAAGTATTGTAAATAGTCTATTGATCCATTGAATTCAGGATACGGCATTGGAGGCTTATTGGTATTAACAACAAATTCCAAATTAGCAAATACTATATTGCCTTGAAAATAATCTTTTAACTCTATTAAAACATCATTACCTTTGAAAGCGTCTACGAGTGTAGGATGCGTCATAATATCCCCAGTAAATACCAATTTAACACTTTTAGACGACTTTTTCATTTCTTCATCTTTTTTATTCTGTTTATTATCAGAACATGAGTATAATAGTATTAAAAATAAAGCAATGATTATTTTTTTTATCATAATTATTTTCCTAATTAGTAATAGTTTTTATATATTTTTGATTATCTTATTCATTTAAAATTTCTAAATCATTTTTTTCTGTATCATGAATATCATACATTTCCAAATTTTCTTCATTAGCTCTTATATATTTTAGAGGAGTAAATTCGATTTCTACTATTCTTCTGTCTTCTACTTTCATAATTCTTCCTCTATATCCTTTCAAAATAAAACGCTCATTAGTTTCAGGTATATGATCCAGCATATCCAATACATATCCAGCTATAGTTTGATATTCTTCATGTTCAAGTTCCAATTTTAAATTTTTATTAACATCTTCTATAGAAGCATTACCATTTATTATTATTCTTTTTCCTTTGAATCTTATAACATCAGCTTCTTTTTTATCGCTTTCATCTTCTATATCTCCCATTATTTCTTCTATGATATCTTCCATAGTAACAAGTCCAGAAGTTCCACCGTATTCATCTATTGTTATGACCATTTGAAGTTTCTTTTTTTGCATATCATTAAATAAACTACTTATAGTTTTAGTTTCAGGTACAAAATACGGAAGCATAATATAATCTATTGCTTTCTTTTTTATTTTATTTATTTTTCCGTTTCCTTTTACATACTCTTTGAATAAAGCTCTAGTATGAAAAATTCCTATTATATGATCAACTGTTTCTTCATATACAGGAAATCTTGAAAGCCCTGTTTCTACGGTAAGTTTAATTATTTCGCTTACATCAGTTTCAGCTTCAATGCATACCATATCTACACGAGGTGTCATTATTTCTTCTACGGTTTTATTTCTGAAATCTATTACACCAGTTAAAAGTTCATGAGTATATTCCTTTATAATACCTTCTTTATGCCCCAAATGTATTATTGTTGTTATATCATCCATACTTGATAATGCACTTCTCTTTTCTGTGTTTCTTAATTTTTTAGGTACGAAATAGTTCATTATAAAAGTTGTAACTTTGTCCATCAAAAAAGTTATGGGCTTGAATATAAAATAACAAAATTTCATAAAATATAATAAATAAGGTATCATCTTTTCAGCATTAACTCTCATTAGTACTTTAGGTAGTATTTCACCAAATATTATAATAAGTATAGTTATTATAGCTGTAGATATTGTAACCATTAAATTAGTTGATACATTAGGAAGTATATCAGCCAGCCTAACAGCAAATACGGTTATTATGGAACTTGCAGTTATATTAACTATATTATTACCAACTAATAAACTAGGTATCATTGAGCTTGATTTTTCCCAATATTTTTTATCTTCTTCTTTTATCTTTTTTTCTCTAACAAGACGCATTAAAGTAACATCATCTATAGAAGTATATGCAGTTTCACTTCCAGAGAATAATGCTGATAACATAATAAGAATTATAATTGTTAGTATTTCAAATAAATAAACTAGTAGTATTTCCATAAATCAGCAACCTTAAATTTTATATTCTTTTTCTAAGCTTCTCCATAAAATTAGTCCCTGGATCTCTTTTGGCAGGATTAATATATTTAGTATTTAGTTCTTTATAAAGAGAATAATGAGGATAGGTTTTATTTTTATATTCATAATGGGCTATTACATATTTTATACTTTTATATCTATTTTTTATATATTTTATCAATTTGACATTTGCTTCCAACTGCTGTTCTGTCAATTCATCTGCATATCCTATATTTTCTATACTTACAGATGTATAATTAAATCCTACAGTATGCCTAGCTATATATTCTATTGGAGTGCTTGAATATATACTACCGTCAAAATCTACAAGAAAATGAGTACCTACATTAACTTCTCCACCAGACTCTATATCAGGTCTTCCATGCAAAATATCTTTTTCAAATATATTTACCGCTATTTTTAAATTAGGTGTTTCTGTAGAATGAACAACTATTATTTGTGGATTATCTAAATATATAAGTTTATTTCCATAATGTATTTTTGTATATTCTGATAATAATTGCAGTCTTAATGCATTTGGTATGATTTTATACTTATCATTTATATTTAAATTATTATTTTCTGTATTATTTGTTTGTATTATATTATCATTTATAGTATTTGTACAAGACATTAATACAAATATTATGATAAATGTATAAATTATATTTTTTATCATTTAATATTAATTATGCATCCATTGCAATATTAACACTAACGAATCCAAGTGTAGATTGGAAAGGAATAATTATAGTTTGTAAGTTTTTAGGTATAATTTGTATTTCTTTTCCAAAGTATAGTATTGGAGGAGTGATATCGCAACTTATTCCTTCTTCTGCTAATTTAGTTATAGCAAGACCACTTATAGTGTTTCCCATCTCATTAATAACACTTCTCATCATATCTTCAAATTCATCTTCAGAATCATATTCACCACGTTTTTTATCTGTAAGATTTTCAGTAAGAAGCTGAGAAAAGTTTTCAGGGAATTCGTATAACACCTGACCATTAACATCGCCAACAATTCCTATAGCAACTCCATATCCAGAGAATAATTTACGTCCCTGTCCTTTTACAAGAGTACCTTTTTCCATAGTAAGACCAGCCATTTCTTTGAATATTGATACTAGAGATACAATAAATGGATTGATGAATCTAACATCCATAAATTTTATAGGGGTTGTAGCCATGTTTAGTTCCTTAAGAATTTAATTTATATATATATTATAACATAGTTAAGTTTTATTTCAATAAAAATAACTCTATTTTAAATTATACTGTAAAAGAAAAATTGTCAAATTTTAATAATAAAAATATAAAAAAATATATATTAATTTTATTTTATAATAAATATACCGTAAATATTTATAGTAAATAAATAAAGACTATTCATATATTTTTTATGAATTTGACTTGATATTTAAGTTAAATGATATAGAATAATAATATCAAATAGGGGTTTAATATGTCATTTGTTCATTTGCATGTACATACACAATATTCAATACTTGACGGAGCTTCCCGTATCAAATCTCTTTATTCAAAAAAAGATAAGAAGAAAAGACTTATTCCTGGATTAATAGATAAAGCAGTAGAGCTTGGAATGCCTGGTATTGCTATAACAGATCATGGTAATATGTTCGGTGCTATGGAGTTTTTTTCGGAAGCTAAAGATAAGGGAATTATACCTGTAATAGGATGTGAACTTTATGTTGCCCCTAAAACTAGATTCGATAAAAAACTTGAGAATACAGAAGAAAAAAGTGCTATGCATCTTATTATGCTTGCAAAAGATAAAGAAGGTTATGATAATTTATGTAAATTAGTAACTTTCGGATATACTGAAGGTTTTTACTATCGTCCTAGAGTTGATCATGAATTGATAGAAAAATATAATAAAGGATTAATTTGTCTTTCAGCCTGCATGGGTGGAGAAATACCTATAGCTATAAGAAAAAAAGATTATAAACAAGCATCAAAATTAGCTGAATATTATAAATCTATTTTCGGAGAAGATTTTTATATAGAACTTCAGGATCATAATATTCCAGAAGAGAAATCATTAAATACAGCTTTATATAAATTGGCAAATCATCATAATATAGAATTGGTTGTTACTAATGATGTTCATTATGTTTCAAAAGAGGATGCAAAGGCTCATGAAATACTTTTAGCTATACAAACAAAATCTACTTTAGATTCTCCAAGAAGATATAAATTTCCAAGTAATGAATTCCATTTAAAAAGTGAAGAAGAGATGATGAAGTCATTCTCTAAACTTCCAAAGGCATTTGAAAATACTGTAAAAATAGCAGAACAATGTAAGGATTTAAATATAACTACAAAAACTTATTATATGCCTAATTATGAACTTGCAAATGGTGAAACTGAAACAATAGCATTAAGAAATATGTGTATAGATGGGCTTAATAAGTATTATAATAATAATATACCAAAAGAAGCTATGGACAGACTTGAAATGGAATTAGGTGTTATAGCTAAAATGGGATTTGAAGGATATTTCCTTGTGGTTCAGGATTTTATAAATTATGCTAGAAATCATGATGTTGCTGTTGGTCCTGGAAGAGGAAGTGCTGCTGGTTCAATAGTGGCATTTGCTACAGGAATTACTAAAGTTAATCCTTTAGATTATAATTTGCTTTTTGAAAGATTTCTCAATCCAGAAAGAAAAAGCATGCCTGATATAGATGTTGACTTCCAAGATGATAAAAGGGAAGTAATAATAGATTATGTAAAAGAGAAATATGGTAAGGATAATGTTGCTCAGATTGCTACTTTTGGTGCTTTGGGCGGACGCTCTGTTATAAGAGATGTTTGCCGTGTTATGGGTATAGATTTAGCAACTGCCGACAGACTTGCAAAGAGTATACCTAATAATATAAGAGTAGTTGATATATATGATGATCCTGAATGTGCCGAGTTTAGGAAGGAGATTGATAATAGCAGAGAATTAAAAAATATGTATGAGATATCTACAAGACTTGATGGTTTAGTAAGGAATGTAGGACTTCATGCTGCTGGTGTTATTATATCTTCAAAACCCATCATGGATTTGGCACCTGTATATCAGGATTCAAAAACAGGAACTAGAGCTTGTCAATATGAGATGAATTATGTTGAAAGTGCTGGACTCATAAAGATGGATTTTTTGGGCATCAAAAACTTAAGACTTATAAAAGATGCTGTTAAAGATATAAAAGAAAGATATGGTATTGAAATAGATATAGATAGTATTCCTTTAGATGATGAAGCTGTTTATGAAATATTTAGAAAGGCTGATACAGGCGGAGTTTTCCAATTTGAAAGCCCAGGTATGCGTCAGATGCTCATAAATATTCAGCCTACAGCTTTTGATGACTTAGTTTCAAGTGTAGCATTATATCGTCCAGGTCCTTTGAACTCTGGTATGGATAAAGATTATGCTGATAGAAAAAATAAAAGAAAAGAGATAGTTTACAAACATTCTGATTTAGAGCCTATACTTAAAGAAAGTCAGGGAGTACTTATATATCAAGAGCAGATTATGGCTATAAGTAGAGTTATAGGTGGATTTACTGCTGCTGAAGCTGATGATTTAAGAAAGGCTATGGGTAAAAAAATAGTAGAGAAAATGAACTCTATGGAAGAGAAATTCATTAATGGAGGAATTGAAAGAGGATATGATAAAGAATTATTAACTTATCTTTTTGATACTATGAAAGGGTTTGCTGAATATGGTTTCAATAAATCACATTCTGTTTGTTATGCTTTAATCGCTTATCAAGAGGCTTATATAAAAGCTCATTATCCTATGGAATACTATGTGGCTTTACTTAATACTGTTATAGCCGATACAGATAAAATAGCTCTTTATTTAAATGAAGTTAAGCAGAAAAATATAGATATAATTACAGCTAATGTTTTTGAAAGCGATGCTTTATTTTCTCAGAAAAATGGAAAAATAGTTTATGCTTTACATGCAGTTAAAGGTGTAGGTCTTCATGCTGCATTGGCTATTCAGGATGAGAGAGATAAAAATGGACAATTCAAAAATTTAGAAGATTTTGTTAAAAGAGTTGATGTTCATTTAGTTAATAGAAAAGTTTATGAAACATTAATTAAATGCGGAGCATTCTCTGAATTCGGTCATACTGAAAGTGCATTACTTGCTTCTTTAGATGCAATACTCGCACATGCTTCTAATTATCAAAAAGAAACTTTATCAGGACAAACTATGCTTTTTGATTCTATGTCTGAAGATGATACTGGAAGTGCATCTTTAGTTATAGAAAAACAGGTAGAATATTCAAATAATATTTTGATGGAAAATGAAAAAGAGGTATTAGGTTTTTCACTTAGATATCATCCTTTTGCTAGATATATTACTAAAATAGATTATAAATATTTTAATACAACATTGGATATTGATAATCTTAAGGACAAAGATGAATTTATTCTTCCTTGCGTTATTATATCAGTATCAGAATCTACAAGTAAGAAAAATACTCCTATGATTACTTTGAAGGTTATGGATTTATTTAATGATTATTTATTCTATATTACTTCAAATAATCAAATAGAAAAGTTTAGAGATATGCTTGAAGAACAGACAGGTATATTGATAAAAGGAAGAAGAGATAAAAATAGATTCTCTGATAAAATATACAATAATATAGTTGATATAAAATTATTAGATTCTTATTTGAAGGATAAAAATTTAAAATTAAAAGAAGTAAAAAGAGATAATATAAAAAGAGAAACATCTTCTGAAATTACATCTGAAAATAAAATGGTTTCTGTAAATAAAAATGATTCTCCATTTAAAAATACTTCTAATAAAGAGAATGATATTAAAAGATCTGATAATGTTGTTTCTAATGCTTCATTTACAAGCAGACCTAATAATAGTATAGCTGTGAAACATAATAATAGAGGAAAGAAACAATTGGCTTTATATGTTAATAAGAATATATTTGATGATATGGATTTATTATGCTTACAAAATGCCATATCTTTAAATCCCGGAGATTATACTATATTCTTGAAATTAAAATCGGAAAGTGGTACTGAGGTATTCAAAATCGGTGAAGATTATAAAGTAGATCCTAATCAGAGATTTTTAAATGAAGCTAAGAGTTCATTGAGATCTTTAATAGAAATTGAATATGCTTAAATAGTATTATATATATAAAATTATTCAGCATTTATTTTACTTGATTGTTATTATATTTTTTATATACTAGAATAGTAATCTATATACTAGAGAGTTTTATATTTATGAAAAAGTTATTTGTTTTTATTATTTTAATATTATCAATTTATGGCTGTGATAAAAATGAAATTATTGTAAATGATGATATTAAAGATATGCTCATAGAAAATATAGATGAAAATAAGAATTTTAATCCTTTATATAGAGAATTGAGAGGGGCTTGGTTTTCTACAGTAAATAATATGGATTGGCCTCTTGAAGGTAAGAGCGAAGAAGAACAGAAAAAATTAGCTTTAAAATATTTGGATACTTTATATGAAAATAATTTTAATGCTGTATTTGTACAGGTAAAGCCTGATGCAGGAGTTATATTTCCTTCAAAAATAAATCCTACTACTAGATATTTTTTTGGTAAGAATAGTGTAGATGAAAAAGATGATTATCCTTTTGAAACGGATATGCTTGAATTTATAATAGATGAAGCACATAAAAGAAATTTAGAAGTTCATGCTTGGTTTAATCCTTATAGAATAGCTGTTACTTATGATACTAATAAAAGTTATGACGAACAGTTTTCAAAAAAGAATTTTATTCATGTTTATCATTATTCAAATAATTTAAATCCTATTCATTGGTATGATAATAAACTTTATTTAGATCCAGGCGAGCCTATAAGTTCAAAGTATGTTATAGATTCTATTATGGAAGTTGTTGAGAATTATGATATAGACGGTGTGCATTTTGATGATTATTTTTATCAGAATATGATAGAGGATAAAACATATAAATATTGGAAAGATGAAGTAAGTGCATCTAAATATGCTAAATCTGAAGGTTATGATCCTGCTAATACAAATTATGATGATTATGGAGTAAATGGACTTTATGCTTGGAGAAGAAATAATATTAATACTCTAGTAAGTTCTATATATAAAGAAATAAAATTAAGAAAACCTTATGTAAAATGGACTATATCTCCTGCTGGAGTTTGGAGAAATAAAGAAAAATTGTCTGATTATAATGGATACGAATATGGAAGCGATACTCAGTCTTATAATCCTAATTTTGATGCTTTGCATGCTGATGTTCTTTTATGGTTGCTTAATGGAGAGAAAACTTCAACATTAAAAAATGCAACAGAAAAAGATGGAATAAATGAGATGTATGTAGATGCAATAATACCTCAAATTTATTGGAGTGATAAGCATGAAACAGCACCTTTTAATATTATAGCTGATTGGTGGATTAATGAAGCTAAAAAATCATCAAATGGTAAATTAGCTGATTTATATGTAGGACATCCTCTATATAAGATGGGAAGGGATACAAATGTTGAGCCATGGCAGAATATAGATTTAATGTCAAAGCAGGTTAATTATATTAGAGATAATGGATATGATTATGTAAAGGGTTCTGTGTTCTTTACTATGAGAAATATGTATAAAGATGATATTTATACTAAAGGTTTTGGTTATGATTCTTTGATTTATTTGAAAGAAAATAATTATCCTTTTAAATCTATAATACCTATTATGAATACAATGAAAGATTTAAATACTTCCCCTATAGGTTTAACAAATGCATATATAAAAAATAAATTTAATAGTGTAGAAATTAGCTTTACCGATTCAGGCGAATATAAAACAGATAAATATAATTGTGCTGTAGAAAGTACTTCTGTATACTATGCCATATATAGAAAAGATACAGATGAAAATTATATACTACTAATAGACAAGATAAGAAGAACTAATTTTAATATAAATTCTGTTATTGTTTATAATGATAAAACAGCTAATCCTAAAAAGAATTATATCTATTATATTACAGCATTAGACAGACTTCATAATGAAAGTGCACCTTTGACTATTGGCAATAAATAATTAATACATGATTATTTTCTTTTATTATCTATTAATCCCATTAAATCTCTTACTTCATACAATGTTTTTTCAGCAACTTCAGAAGCATTTTTAGCACCTTCTTTTAATACATCATAAACATAATCTTTATCATTAGAATATTTATTAATATTTTCTCTGATATGTGCTAATTCATTATTAATATTTTTTGCAAGCATTCTTTTACATTGTACACAGCCTATGGAAGCATTTTTACAGCCTTCGCAAATTTCTTTTTGCTCTTCTTCTGTTGAGAAAATATTATGATAGCTATAAACATTACATATATCAGGATTTCCAGCATCTGTTTTTAGTTTTCTATTAGTATCAGTCATAGCTTTTTGCATTATTAATTTCTCTGTTTCTTCAGCAGTTAAAGATAGTGGTATATGATTATTAAGAGATTTGCTCATCTTGTTTTTACCGTCTAAACCTAATATTCTTAAAACATTTCCATGATATGTATCAGGCTCTTTAAAATATTCTCCATATCTATTATTGAATTTTCTCACTATTATTCTAGTAAGTTCTACATGCTGTTGCTGATCTTCTCCAACAGGTACAATATCAGGATGATAAAGTAATATATCAGCAGCCATTAGAGAAGGGTAGGTTAGAAGTGCAGCATTGATATTTTCAACATTTTTTCTTGATTTATCTTTATATTGAGTCATTCTTTCAAGTTCTGCTACAGGTATAATAGAATTAAATATCCAAGCAAGTTCTGTATGTGCTCTTACATCAGATTGTACAAATATAGAACATTTTTTTGGATCTAATCCTGAAGCTAAATATTCCACAGCCGCATCCATTATTCTTTTTTGCATTTGTGTTACATCATATTCAACTGTTATAGCATGATAATCAACTATGCAAAAAAATCCATAATAATCATCAAGTATATTAGCCCAATTTTTCAAAGCTCCAAGATAGTTTCCAATATGAAGAGAACCAGTAGGCTGTATTCCACTTATCATAACTTTCTTTGACATATATAAACTCCATTTAATTATTTTATAATTAAAAAATATTTTTTATTCTGCTTTTATATTTGCAATTAAAAAACCTTCTTCATTTGTTTTTAAATCATTTACATCAATATATATTAATCTTTTATCTTCTGTTTCTATTAATAATTTTTTATTTAATGGATTCAGATCTTTTATAATGGCAGGTACACTATTAAATACTAATTTAGTACCTACTTTAGGTAAATCTTTTTTAAGAGTACAATATGCCTTATATTCATGAGCTAAACAGCACATAAGTCTTCCGCATTGTCCTGATATTTTTACCGTATTTAGAAGCATACCCTGTTCTTTTGCCATTTTTATTGTTATAGTTTCAAATTTCCCTTTTATAACTTTACAGCATAACTCTCTTCCGCATATTCCACATCCTCCTATTGATCTTGCTTCATCTCTTACGCCTATTTGTCTTAATTCTATTCTTGTTTTGAAATGTGCGGCTAAATCTTTAACTAATTCTCTGAAGTCTATTCTTTCTTCGGCAATAAATTCAAATAATAATTTTGCTCTATCCAAGAAATAGTAAGAACTTATTAATTTTAAATCTAAATTATGATTATTTACTTTTTCCTTGCATATTTTTAATGCTTCAGATGCATCTTCAATATTAGTTTGATACTGCTGTAAATCTTTTTCATCAGCTATTCTAATAATATTAAAGATTTTATTTTTATTGTTTTTAATCTTTATATTATTATTTTTTTCAGCAGCTTCCATATCTTTTAATTCTTCAGATATGTCTTCTTCATTATTTATATGTTCATTATCTTCCTGAATTTCTTCATTGCTTTCTGATATAATTTCAGTATTATTCTCAGCTTCAAGTAAATCTATATCTATGTCTTCAAAGTTTAGTACATGTCCTATTTCTATACCTTCATCAGTTTCTATTACACATGCGTCTTTTATTTTTATATTATCTATATGCATATGCTCAAATTTTCCTATATTAGAACCCCTAAACTTTATATGGGCTATATTTTTAATCATTATTCTTCATGCTCCGTTATTAAAATTTTAAATTTAAAGCTACTATATTTTATTTTTAAGTTGATATTATTGCAAGTATTATTTTTTATAATAATTTAAAAATAATAGAAAAATATACATTATCAAATTATAAATTTGTTGATAAATATTTCATATAGTATATTATATTGAGTAGTTATATATTTGCAGTTTATTATGAAGTTATTTTTATTATTCCCTTTATTTCTTTCTATATTGTCATGTTTAACTTCTCCAGAAATTTATTTAAATAATAATGCAGTATACTGGAAAAAAAACGTATCCAATAAAATAGCTTCTGATATTTATCAAAATATTTATAGATTTGATGAAAATGGAGATATCAACTTTTTTGTATACGGCTATAAAAGGAAAATAAAATATAAATTGTTTTTAATGAAAGAAATTAATGAAGCATTTTATTATAAGAACTCTACATTAAAAAATTATATTGTAGAAAGTCTTCCAGCATTTAATTTATATATAGATGCTTTAACTAAAAATGATAATAATACACTTTATGTTAATAAACATTTTTCTAGAGATTTTAAAAATAGAAGTATTTATCTTCCTATAGGTTTAATGGTAAAAGATGATAATTTATATATAGCAAAAACTTATGGAAATGATTATAAAACTAGATTATTACATTGGCTTATAAAAAATGGCTATGGATCTTATAAAAATTGGATTCCAGCTATAAATGTCAATTGGGCATCTTATCCCATACCAACAGAACATGAAATTGATTGGAATAATTTGGAAATAGTTGGTAAATTATTTTGAAATGTATAAAATGTTTTTTAATTTCTGTTTTATAGTTATAACATGCTATTTATTATTATATAATATAGTTATTTATTCTCATTTATTTTTTTTATATATGAATTAGAATATATAAAAAATTGAGGAGAATAGATGGAAAAAAGTGCTTCTTATAATGATATTCCAAATAAATATATAAAATCCAAAAAAATAGGGGAGGTTTATTCTGCAATATCTCATGGTGCAGGTGCTTTATTGGCTATTGCTGGATTGGTTCTTATGCTAATAAAGACTAATTCTAATCCTATTCCTATAATCATTTATGGAATAGGTATAATATTTTTATATATATTTAGTTCTTTATATCATTTTTTTCCAGATGGTAATGTTAAACAGTTATTTAGAAAATTTGATCATATAGGAATATATATATTTATAGCAGCTACTTATACGCCTTTATGTATATTTTCATTACCTAGAAATATTGGAATACTTATATTATCTGTTATATGGTTATGTGCTTTTATAGGCGTGCTTTCAAATACTATTATCAAATATAAAAATTTGGTGTTAAGACTTGTTTTATATATATTTATGGGCTGGATTATAATATTTGCTTTCAAACCTTTAATAAATAATTTTGATGTTTTGCATTTGAATTGGCTTATATGGGGCGGAATATTCTACACTATAGGAGCATTCTTATATGCTTTGGGAAAAAAATGTAATGATAAAACTAAACAATTTACTCATGATGTTTTTCATATATTTGTTTTGATGGGATCTTTTTCACATTATTGGTTTTTATATAGTTATGTTATAAATTAATTACTTTACTTTTTTAAGTTTTTTTATATTATATTTAGCATAATATCTAAGAGGTTATTATGGTTAAAGTTATTGATATAGAAGAATTTTTTGAGTTACAGATATGTGCTAAACTTCCTATAATAGATGTGCGTTCACCAATAGAATATAATCATGCTCATATTCCAAATGCTCATAATGTATATTTATTTAATGATGAAGAGAGAAAAGATGTAGGTACTATTTATAAGCAAGCAGGAAGGAGAGAAGCTGTATTAAAAGGTTTAGAATATGTATCTGTAAGAATGATTGATATTCTAAAGTCAATAGATAATATATCAAAAGAGTATAACTCAAACAATAGAATACTTATGCATTGCTTTAGGGGTGGTATGAGAAGCGAATCCGTAGCTTGGTTATGTTCTAGTTATGGATATGAAGTTTATTTGCTTAGAGGCGGTTATAAGAGATATAGAAACTATGTATTGGATTCTTTTAATAGAGATTATAGATTATATTTACTTACAGGAAGAACTGGAAGCGGTAAAACTTTAATCTTAAATAAATTAAAGTCTTTAGGTCATAATGTTATAGATTTAGAAAAAATAGCAAAACATAAAGGTTCTGCATTCGGATGGATAAATGAGGGAGAACAGCCCACACAGGAACAATTTGAGAATGATTTATCTTATGAGCTAATAAAATATGATACTAATTCCATTATTTGGCTTGAAGATGAAAGTCTGCTCATAGGAAAGCGTGCTATACCAAAGCCTTTATTTGATAAAATGAGAGATGCAGAAAAAATAATATATTTGGATATACCAAAAGAGTATAGAGCAGAATATATAGTTAGCACTTATGGTAAGTATAGTATTAATGACTTGAAAGAGTCTATAATCAAAATAAAAAAACGTTTGGGTGGAGAAAGATTAAAGGAATCTTTAGAGTTTCTTGATAATGGTAATATATATGAATGTGTACTTAATATGCTTTATTATTATGATAAGGCTTATAAATTAAGTATAAATGAAGATCGGCTATTATCAATTAAATGTGAAAATAATAATTTTGATAATATTGTTGAATTGATTTTAAATATATATGAATTGAATTTTAGACAATAAAAAAGCGATGATAATTACCATCGCTTTTATTTATTTTTATTAAAGATTAAAATGATTCAAAACCATCAGAAGTATCTTTAGAAGTATCAAATGTATTTCCAAACTCATTATCTTTTACAGTTTTATCAGGCATAACAGAGATTTTTTCCTCATGATGCTTTTTTATAGGGCTCTTCAATTCTGGTTTTTTAGTCAAATAATCAGATTTAGAAGATTTAGTAGGTTTATTTTCCTGAACTGCTTTAGAATCTGTAGTAGGCGAATCCTTTTTTCTTTCAACTTTACTTATGTCCTTTTTATAATTAGAACCTCTTAATTTGAAGAATTCCATAGCTGATAATAATTCTTCAGCTTGTGAGAATAAAGCTTCAGAAGCAGCTGTAGCCTCTTCTACTAAAGCAGCATTCTGCTGAGTAGTCATATCCATTTGAGTAATAGCTATATTAACTTGGTCAACTCCAGCCTGCTGTTCCATAGCAGTAGAACTTAAATCCTGCATTATTTTTGCTGTTTCCTCTATTTGTACTCTTAAATTTTGGAATATTTCTTTAGATTCTCTTGCTGTTTCTGTAGCAGCAGCTATTTTTTCTTCAGAATCAGCAACCAATGTAGTAATATCTTTTACTGAAGTTTGAGTTGTTTGAGCCAAGTTTCTAACTTCAGAAGCAACAACAGCAAAACCTCTTCCTTGCTCACCAGCACGTGCAGCCTCTACAGCAGCATTAAGAGCAAGTATATTAGTTTGGAATGCTATATCTTCAATAATTTTAGTAATAGCACTGATTTTAGAACTTGATTCATAAACAGCCTCAATATTTTGAGTACTTTCTTCTATAATTCTTCCAGCTTCTTCAATCGCTTTTCTAGAGCTAATCATCATATTATTACCTTCTAATGTATGTTCAGCTGATGATTTTATTGTAGAAGCAATTTCTTCCATAGATGAAGCTGTTTCTTCAAGTCCAGATGCCTGATTTTCCGTTCTATTTGATAAATCTATATTACCCTGAGAAACTTCATTAGCAGATGCTTTTACTGTATAAGCTCCGTCATATACTAATTTTACTTTTTCGTTTAATTTATCAGTTACCTCAATGATTGCAATTGCAATTTCGCCCCATTCATCTTTTCTCTTTTCAAATCCAGGAGGAGCAGTTATAGTTAAATCTCCAGTAGAAAGTCTAGTTAAATCTATTGATAATTTATGAATTATTGTAGTAATTCTACTTATGTATTGAGTTATAAATATTGAAGCTATAATAAGTATTACTATAGTCCCTATAATAGCATATTTTTTCATTGCTATTATATGAGAAAATAATTCGCTTGACTCTATACTCATAACTACTGACCAACCAGAAATAGGTTCTTTGTAGAAAGTAGATATAGAATCTTTTGAATTGAAAGGGGATTTAAACTCATAATATCCAGAATCATGTTCAACTGCATGTTTAATATAATCAGCGTTTCTTAAAGTTTCATTTCTTATATGTGAAGGTATAGGATCTGCAATAACCCATCTATCTTTATCTACAATGAATGGATGTCCTGTATTTCCAAATTTTACTAAACCTAATTCTTTATCTATAAACTCATGCCAATCTACCATTAGAGAAAGAGAGCCTATAACAGAGCCTCTATCATCTTTTAAAGGAGAAAAAATTTTGACAACCCATTTATTAGGGTCAGCTGGTGATTTATCTACTGTATAATGCATAGAAGAATTACCAGATGTGATTTTTTGCCATAATTCTGTTCCATTAAAATTTCTAGCAACTTTTACTATTTCTCCTTTCATACTATCTGCTATAACATTTCCCTGACTATCTAACAAAGCCATACCTTCAATATTACGACTATTTTTAGCTACATTTTCTAATATATTTTCAGCTATTGCTTTATTTTCAGGTGTTCTTAAACTTACATAATTTCTTAATTCAGAAAAACTTGAAGCTATTGATTCACAAAATGATATATTTTGATTTATCCATACGTTAATCATCCTAGAATAAACTTTAGTTGTTGATTCAAATCCAAATATAGATGAATTTCTAATTCCTTGAGAGCCTATATTGACTATAATAGTTACTAATATTATAGTCATAACAGTAACTAGTAACATTATAAAAAATGGTATTTTAACTTTCAAGGATTGCAATTTTCTCACTTTAAAACTCCAATAATTTTTTAGTATTATTTGAATACATAATAACAATATTTTTCTATGAAGTCAAGATATATTTTTTATAATATCATATTAATTATTATATATTTTTATAATTATCGTATATTTTTGTATAAAAAAAAGCTTTTATACAACTTTATAATTTATTTTCTGCTTCACTTTTTCTTACATACATAGGTAATAAGTTAAAAATATCATTGAAATTATTTGATTCTATTTTTGGTATAGATAATTTTATAGTGTTTGATGCTTTTATTATATTAGATGAATTTTCTAGTATGTTTATATCATGGTTTTTTAAATTTTTCAAGAAATAATCTTGATTTTTATGAAATCCATCTCCGCATAGGGTAATGCTTTTATTTGAATTTTCTATGGAATCAATTATATCTATAAATTCTTTATATGTTAAATCTAAATTTTCTTTTATTTTTTTATCATTCAAATATATATCTGTGTAAATGCTTCCTTTGCGGGCATCTATCATAGCAGCCTTTATTCCATCATAATTTTTTATATTTTGGTATAATGTTTCTAAACTTGAAATACCTATAATTGGAATTTTTTTAACATAACATATGCTTTTTATAGTAGCAAATGCTATTCTCAATGCTGTAAAAGATCCTGGACCTATTCCTAATGCTATATAATTTATTTCATCTAATGATATTTTATTTTCTTTTAGTAATTTATCCAAAACAGGAAGTATTTCTTCATTGTGATTTTTTACATTTTCTTTATTGTATTCATAGATAGGATTATCATTTTTTTTTAGGGCTATAGAAAAACTGCTTGATACAGTATCAAATGCCAATATATTCATGACATTAAATCCAATACCAAGCCTTTTAATCTCATAACTTTATTTGCTATGGCTATATGATTCTTTTGTTCAGACATTATCAATTTGTATAAAGAGTCAAGTTCTTCATTGATTTTTGAAACCACCTGATATTCGCGTCCCCTTCTCATATACGAAGATACAATTCTTATTCTGTAGGCATCTTTTACGAGTTTATCGGTTAATGCTCTTATTAAATCTCTGAATTTTTGAAAATCTTTTATGTTGGCACTTTTCTCTAGTAAATTTCCAGCATCGTAAATTTGTCTTTTTAATTCATCTAATTCATAAGAATATCTTTTAATCTCTTTTTCCTCTTCCAACATAGTTGCAAACGGAGATGATGATACAGCAACTTTCATAGAAGCATCTTGCGATGTCATTAATAGGCTATTTAAATTCATTTCTCTGTTTCTTCTTTCTTGAACTCTCATTTCTTTTCTCCATAATTCGTATAAGTTATTTTAATTAAAATGTATTATGTTAACTTAACATGAATTATATAAAATTTCAATATATTATAAATCGTATTTTTATTATTTTGCTTTATTATTTTATTTTTTGTTATTAATTATAGTTATTGAAAAAAACTTTAAAACATTTATAATTTGCAGGGTAGGTATTGCTATGTTTAGAGATGATATATTAGAAAGATATAATGCTATAAATAATAATATTAATATTATAAAACAAAAATATAATATTGATTATGATATAAATATAATAGCTGTAAGTAAATATTCATCTATAGAAACTATAAAAGAATTTTTGTCATTAAATATAGATTTGCCATTGGCTGAAAGTAAGGCTCAAAGTTTAAGGGATAGAGTAGGGGAGATAAATAATTTTAAAGATAATGTGAAATGGCACTTCATAGGGAGAATACAATCTAATAAAGTAAAGTATATAGTGAAGTATTCAGATTTAATACAAAGTGTTGATTCTATGGATATAGCTGAAATAATAAATAAAGAAGCCAATAAAAATAGTAAAATACAGGATATATTATTACAATTCAATATAAGTAATGAAGAGCAAAAAGGTGGATTTGATATTAATAATTATATGGAAGTGTATGAGAATATTTCAAAAATGTCAAATATATCAGTAAGAGGTTTAATGGGTATGGCTGAATATAGTGATAATTCACTAGTTGTAGAGGAAGAATTTGAGAAATTAAATACAGTATATAAAAATATAAATTTAAAATATAATAATGTTTTATCAATTCTTTCTATGGGCATGTCATCAGACTATGAGTTAGCTATAAAACATGGTTCTAATATGGTTAGAATAGGTAGTAGTTTTTTAGGAAATTCTTAAAAAATAAGAATATGATTTACTCATTTTTTTCTCAAAATTAATAACATATTTTTTAAACTAAATTTTAAAGACATATATAAAGTTTGATCTAAACTTGTTTTAGGAGTATTCACAGAAGCATCTTCAAATGTTTTTTTATATTGTGGAGAATATGGAAATGATAAAAAGATTAATCCATCATCTTTTAAAACTCTATTAAATTCACTTAAAATTTTATTTTCATCTTCTATATGTTCTATAACATGACTCGATATAATTAAATCAAAAAAATTATTTTCAAAAGGTAAATTAGTAACATCCGCCTCTATACAAGGTACATTAGGATATAAATATGGTGATATATCTGTAGGGTAATATTCTATATTTTTATTTTTTGACAAATATTTATATATACATTCTTCGGGTGCTGTATGCAATAATTTTATTTTTTTATCTAATTTATCATTTAAATAAAAATTTTGCAAAGCCATATATAGAAGTCTATTTCTTTCTGTAGAACCACATATAGAACATTTTTTATTTGATAATGGATTTGAACCTGCCATTAAGAATACAGCCATATTTCCACATACATTACATTTATATTTATACTTCTCTTTATTTAAAGCACTTTTTAAAAAATTTTCTCTATATTTTCTAACAAATATTATTCTAGCAATTATATCAACTATTAGTTTATACATATAAACTCCAAATTAATTATAAAAATTATTGAAATCTTCTAAGTCTTTCTATAGTTATTAAATAATTCCAAACATAATAAAATATAGTATCCTCTGTTGTAAAATTCTCTACAGCTTCATCATTCTTAAGCTTCATCATAGAATTAGCGAAATCCTCATCTTTTTCTAATTCTTTTATTTTTAATGATAATTGATCTGTATGAGCCTTTACTTTAGACATAAGTTCTGCAGGTAAATTTCTTTCATAGTCTTTACTTGTTAAAGTTTCAAGAGCATATTCTATTTTATCAGGTGTTATTCTAGATGATATTTCTTGTTCTTTTTGATTTTCAGTATTTATTGTATTATCAGTCCAAGTATTGAATTCATCAATCCATTCCTTGTACATATTACCATATTTATCGGAATTTAATGTGTAATCATTCTTTACATCATCAGGAAGTATATTAAGAAAATTTTTATATCTTTGTTCCATAGCATATATAGACCCACCGTCATTTTTACAAGCTATGAGTATTGCTAATAAGGTTAATATTAAAAGTGTTATTTTTTTCATTATTAATTATCCATAATTATTATATTTAATTTTTGATTATACTATAAAATATAAAAAACTTCAATAATATATCAAATATCAAAGTATTATTAAAACTTGAATTTGTTTTTTATTGTAAAATGCTTTTGATAAATTAGTTATTAGTTAATCATATAGCAATAAAAAAATAATATATAAGTTAACATAATATACATTATCGGAATATATTTTTTATTTTTCTAATGTCATTATCAAGTATCTAATTCTGTAACTCTTTCAATCTATTTTATTATATATATCTGTTATAAAGTCAGTCTAATAAAAACACCTTCGCAAAATCTATTAGCTTCTAACTATACCTACTAAATCTGTTTGTTAATTCTGTAAATTTGCTCATATAATTTCATATTAAGTAAATATAAACATTTTTATTTTGTCAATTCATAAATCAGCATATTGAATCATATTTTTAATATTATGTTTTTATAATGATTTTTATTAAAGTATTATAAATATATTACCAATTTATATCTTCAATTTTCATAATATATTTTTCTATATTCTTATTTGAAAATTCTATATCATCTAAATTGATATCGCTAATTATTCCATTTAATTCATTTAAGTCTGCCCATTTGAATAATCCTTTAGTTTGGAATTTTTCATAATTAGCTATTAAATAATTTTTTTTTGAAATTTCCATAAGTTTTTTTTCAACCATATTTTCTAATAATGTATCCATAAATAATCCTCTTTGTGGATCTATGGATTGAGTTCCAAAAAATGCTTTTTCTATATTCAAATTATTAGCTATATTATCCACATATTCCCCATTAAATGCATAGAATTGCTTTTTTATTGTTCCACCTATTACTAGAAGAATTATGTTTTTTTCTACTGCTAAGTTATAGTAATCTAAATAATTTTTTAATACCAATACAGAATTGCTTATCATTGTAATATTTTCTTTATTCATTACTATAAAAGGTATCATTAAAGACATAGTTGTAGAACTTCCAGATAAGCATATAACATCACCATTATTAATAAGTTCATGTGATTTATAAGCTATTGCATTTTGTATTATGTTTTTAGTATTGTCTTCTTGTATATTTATATATGAAAAAGGTTTATATATTATGTTATTTTTATCTATTACTATCCAATTTTCATCTCTTAATTGATGCAGAAGCCTGTATACAGTTGATGTACTAATGTTAAATTCTTCTTTTAAAGAATTAATATTAGTATTCACATTTTTGTAAATAAAATTTAATAAATATTTTTTTTCTATCACTTGTTTCATAATTACCCTAATTATCCTAATAAAATTAAAATACATTTTCTCTATATTATATATTTGATTAATAAAATTATCAAATATGAATAGTAAATCTTGCGTTAATTTATAATTAGCATATATTTTTTTTATATATAAAATCAATATTATTGATAATTTTATCAAAAAATTAAATTTTTATTAAAAAAAATTTAAAATTTATTGACAATAATGATTAAATTTCTATACTAATTAAACATAAGAATTAAATATAATTATTTTTTGGAGGAATTATGTACAATATAACAGATTTTAATATGAATTATTTTTCATTGTCTGGCAAAAATGCGATAGTTACTGGTGGAAATACAGGTTTAGGGCAGGCTTTTTCATTAGCTTTGGCTACAGCTGGTGCAAACATATTTGCTCCTACTATTATGGATGATAATGGAGAAACAAAAAAACTTGTAGAAGCTAGAAATGTGAAGATGGAAACTATGATAGGAGATATGACTGAAAAAGGGTTTCCTAAAAAAATAGTTCAGGAATGTGTTAATAAGTTTGGTTCTGTTGATATCTTGGTAAACTGTGCTGGTATGTGTATAAACAGACCTAATGTTCTTGATTTTACAAGAGATGAATGGGACAAAATGATAGCATTAAACTTGACTGCCGCTTTTGAAATGAGTTATGAAGTAGCCCATTATTATATACCTCAAAAAAGTGGAAAAATAATTAATATATGTTCTATGTTTAGTTTTTTAGGTGGTCAATGGTCTCCAGCATACTCTGCTTCAAAACATGGTATTGCAGGACTTACTAAAGCTTATTGTGATGAATTGGCTCAATTTAATGTACAGGTTAATGGTATTGCTCCAGGATATTTCGCTACACCTATTACTAAAGATACAAGAGCTAATCCAGAAACTAATCAAAGAGTATTGAATCATATACCTACTAATCGTTGGGGTGATACACATGATTTAATGGGTACAACTGTATTTTTAGCTAGTAAAGCATCTGATTATGTTAATGGACATATTTTGTGTGTAGATGGTGGATACTTGGTAAGATAATTGAAATAAATTAATATATATAAAAAATCAAAGGAGTAAACTATGAAATGGAAACAAGTAGAAATTCATGAATCTAAAAGTAAATTATCGAGAGAGGAAATAGTTAAGAATTTATTAAATATGCTTCCTAAAGATCAGGTTTTAACAGATGAACAAACTTTAAAAGAAAATAGCTGTGATAGATTTAGAAAGTATCCTTCAAAAGGTTTTGGTATATATTCCCTACCCTACCCTGCTGCTGTTGTTAAAGTAAAAAGTACTGAAGAAGTTTCAAAAGTATTAAAGTTTTTAAATGATAATAAAATTAACTGTGTAGCTAGAACTGGAAGTACTGCAACTGAAGGCGGATTGGAAACTACTGTTAAAGATTCTGTTGTTGTAGATGGATCTTTAATGAAAAAAGTAATAAAAATAGATGAAGAATCTATGCAGGTAACAGGAGAATGCGGTGTAGTTTTAGGCGATTTGGAAGATAAACTTAGAAGTATGGGATATACCACTGGACATTCCCCTCAATCAAAACCTCAGGCTCAATTGGGCGGTTTAGTTGCTACAAGAAGTATTGGACAATTATCTACATATTATGGTGCTATAGAAGACATGATAATTGGATTAGAGGCAGTTTTCCCTGATGGTACAATTACTAGAATAAAAAATGTTCCAAGAAGATCTGCTGGTCCTGATATTCGTCATGTTATAGCAGGTAATGAAGGTACTTTATGCTATATAACAGAAGTTACAATTAAGATGTTCAAATATATGCCTGAAAACATGGTTTATTTAGGTTGGAAAATAGATGATATGCATAAAGGCTTGGATATTATTCGTGAAATAATAGTTAATGGTTTACGCCCTTCTCTATGTCGCGTTTATTCAGAAGAAGATGCACGTCAGCATTTTTCTGCTTGGCATGAAGGTAAATGTGTTTTAACATTTGCTACTGAGGGACTTGCTTCTGTAGCAAAAGCTGCTTCAGAGGAGATTATAAAAATAGTAGAAAAATATCAAGGTGTTGAAAGTGTTGATCCTAAACTTATAGAAAATTGGTTTGCAAATTTATGCTGGGGACAGGATAAAATAGATGCTGAAACAGCAGATATGAAAGCTAATCACAGATTAGGATATACTACAGAGGTTTCAGGTTCTTGGGGTGTTATAAAACAGATATATGATAATTGTATAGCAAGAATTAAAAAAGATTTTTCTCATATGGAAGATATAACAATGTTGGGGGCTCATTCATCTCATAGCTATCCGAATGGTACTAACTTGTATTTCGTATATGATTATAATATAAACTGCAAACCTGAAGATGAAATAAATGAATACCATATACCTTTGAACGCTATGATAGTAGAAGAAACTTTAAAGGCTGGTGGTTCTATGTGTCACCATCATGGTATAGGAAAATATAGAACAGAATGGACTAAAGAAGAGCATGGCAGTGCTTATTATATATTAGAAAAATTGAAAAAAGCTTTTGACCCTAATGATATTATGAATAAGGGTTCTATATTCAGAGATAATTAATTTCAAATATTAAAATATTTTATGGGGTTCCTTGCTAAATAATGAAAATTATGTAGTTTTGAAACCTTATTTATGGAGTTTTTCATTA
>NZ_JARHYI010000116.1 GCF_029258575.1 Brachyspira sp.
TTAAATAAATGCTCTATACTTTCATTTTTACCAGATACTGAAAATAAATTATCTTTAATAGAGATTAATTTACTTTCTAATTCTTCTTTATCTTTCAATATCTGATCTTCCAACTCTGAGGATTTATTTATGGAATCAGATACAGCATTTTTAATTAAATCAATATCTTTATAAAAATCAGCATATTGTTTATTTAGACTATTATCTATATACTCTTTATTGTCCTTTATTTTATTTTCAAAAGAATCAAATTTATTAGATATATTTAATACTTCATCTTTTAAATTTACATCAGCATAATTCATATTATTTTTCAATTCATATAAATTATTTTCAAGTTCTTCAAGTTTAGAAAAATCTTTTTTCATTAAATCAAATGATTCTTCCAAAGCCTGTTTTTCTAAACTTAATTGAGTTATAGTATCATCTTCTTTCAAAATCTCTATTTCAGATTTCAAATTATCTATTTTCCCTAATAATAAAGATTTGTCTTCAGAAAGTAAATCTTTAATATAATTAATATCGCTCTCAGAATTATTAATTCTCTCTGCTAAATCAATTGCAAAATCTTCAAATGCCTTTTCTATTCTTTCTTTTTCCTCCTCAAATAGGGTAGGTATATCATCTCTATTTGCAATCAATACTTCATTTTTGAAATTATCAAATTCATTTCTGAGATCATCTATTCTTTCTATTATGATATCTTTCTCAGAATTCTGAAGTTCTATAAGCTCATCTCTATCAAGTATAGAACTTTTTACAATATCTAATGATTCTTCAAAATCAATACTTAATTCTTTATATTTATTTTTCAAATCAGATATTTCATTATCAAACTTTGAAGATACATTATAAATCTCATTATCTATTTTGGCATTAATTGATCTTAAATGATCTTCAAGTTCATAAACATAATTCTTATAATTAAAGAATCTTTCAGATGCATCTTTCTCTAATTTTTCAATAGTACTATTGATTTTAGCATCTGCTTCTTCACTAAATTTAGATATAGCATTATTAAAATTAACATTAAGAGTATTGAATGACTCTTTTATAATATCATCTAATTTATTCTTACTATCATTAAGTATATCAATTTTCTCATTGATTTTATCATCTAATTTAGAAGAATAATCTTTTAAATACTCATCAATATAATTTTTTTCATTATTTAGATGTTTATTCTCAGCATCCTTTCTAGCTTTTTCAATTTCAGCCTTGATTCTATTAGTATAATCAGCTAAAGATGATAATGAATCTTTATAAGTGCTATTTATAAGTTTAGAATAATAATCATATCCTGATTGTATATCCTCTAATAATTTACTACTCTCTTCGGATCTATGATGTTCTATATTCTTTATCTCATCATCATACTTTTTAATGGCATTATTAACCATATTTTCAACTTCTTCTAATCCGCTAGCTATATTATCAGAAACTTTACTATCAACAGATGATAATTTATTTTCAATATCTTCTATTTTGCTGTCAATTCTGCTATATATTTCATTTTCTTTATTTTCTATTTTTGCAAATATATCAGAAAGAAGTTCTTCTTTTTTTCCTTCAGATGATTCTAAATAATCATTGATAGTATTTTTAGCATTTTCTAACTGTTCTAATAATTCATTTATACGACCGTCTTTCCAGCTAGATATATCTTTATCCATACTGTCAATTTTATCTTTTAAATCATTAACATACTCATCTCTCCAAGAAGAAGCGTCATTAGTTATAGAATCTATTTTAGATTTCAAATCATTAACATAATTTTCTAATTTTATATCTGTTTCTGATTTTATACTCTTCAACTCATCTCTTAAATCAGAAGCATATAAACTTCTAATTCTGCTACTATCAGACCAAATATCCTCAAAATAGTCCATACGCTTTTCTAATCTATTTCTAAACTCAACATTATCTGTTTTTATATTATTAAACAAATTGTCAAGTTTTTGAACTTCTTCAGAAAATAGATTTTCTATATTTTCATTCTTACTCAATGCTTTGAAAAGATTTTCTTTTATAGAAGAGAATTGATTTTCTAATTCAGATGATTTATCAATAGAATCTTTCAAATTCAGATCCATATTATCAACATTATCCCTTAATTGATTCAAAACTGTTTCTAAATCAGCCAATTTGTCAAAATCAGCTTTAATAGTATTGAATGAATCTTCCAAAGATTCTTTATCCAAAGCTAACTGGGCTATTGTATTATCTTCTTTTATAGCTTCTATTTCTCTTTTAATATTATCTATATTATCTATAAATACAGTTATAGCATCTTTTACATGATTGATATCACTTTCAGAATTATTCATTCTATCCAATAGATTAGATGTAAACTCTTCAAATGCTTTCTCTATTTTTTCTTTTTCTTCTTCAAATAAAGCAGGTATATCATCTTCATTTGCCTTTAAAAGCTCATCTTTGAAAGAATCAAAATCTGATTTTAAAGTTTCCATTTGTTCAGCTAAAAGCTCTTTCTCAGAATTCTGAAGTTCTATAAGCTCATCTCTGTCAAGTATAGAAGATTTTATCATATCCAATGCTTCATCAAAATCATTGCTCAAATCTTTATATTTAGATTTAACATCGGATACTTCATTATCTAATTTTGAAGAGATATTATAAATTTCATTATCTATTTTAATACTTATAGCTCTTATCTGCTCCTCTAATTCAGACATATGTTTTTGCTCACTGAATAATCTTGCAGCAGCTTCTCTCTCCAATCTTTCAACAACAGATTGTATTTGATTACCAGATTCTTCATTAAATTTAGATATAGCTTCATTCAAATTAGCATTGATAGTATCGAAAGATTCTTTAATCATACTGTCTAATTGAGTTTTACTTTCAGTTAAAATATTTAATTTATCATTAACTTGAGATTCTAATTTACCTGAATATTCCAATAAATATTCATCTATATAATTTTTCTCATTAATTAAATGCTTCTCTTCAGATTCAACTCTTGTTCTCTCTATTTCATTTTTAATATTAGCAAGATGAGTTTCTAATTCAGTAACGGCATCTTCATAAATTTTATCTATCATTATAGAGTATTCTTCATAATCTTCCCTTATACTATTACCCAAATCCTCTATATCAGATATTATACTCTCAGTTTCATCAGCTCTATGATGTTCAATTCTCTTAATTTCTTCATCATATTTTGCAGAAGATTCATTTATTTTATTATGTATCTCTTCTAAAGAATTTCCTATAGCATTATTCAATTTTTCATCTATAGATAATAATTTGTTTTCAGCATTCAAAATTTTCTCATCTATGCGAGAGTAAATTTCATTCTCTTTATTTTCTATACTATTAAGCATATCAATAAAGAATTGATTTTTCTTACCTTCAGAAGTATTTATAAATTCTTCTATTCCTCTTCTAGCTTCATCTAATTGACCTAGCAAAGTATTCAAATTGCCATTCTTCCAATCATATATATCCTGTTCTATAAGCTTCATCTTATCTTTTAATTCTGCAATATGATTGTCATATTTAACATCAGCTTCTTTTCTTATATTCTCAACTTCTTCTCTTATATCAGAAGCATATATACTTTTTATTTTAGTATTATCAGACCACATATCTTCAAAATAAGCTATGCGTTTTTCAAGTCTATCTCTAAAATCTTCATTATTTGAAGCTAAATCCTCAAATATAGAATCTAATCTTTCTTTTTCATTATTTATTAAAGACTCAACTTCATTTTTATCCAATAATTTTGACATATTATTTTTTACAGATTCAAAATCTCTATTAAGAGTTTCTAAATCTCTATATAATCCGTTAGAATCTTTCTCTATTTTCTCTTCTAAATTATCCTTAAAATCTTTTAACTTTTTAGATAAATCTTTAACATCATCTTTTAATCCACTATCAATACCTTCCATTCTATCTTTAAGATCAATAAAGTCTTTTTCCAAATCAATTATCTTGTCAAAATCATCTCTCAAAGCAGTTAATGAATTTTCAAGCACAGCTTTCTCTTCAGATAAAACTTCTACAGTATTATCATCTTTTATATCATCAACATCCTTTCTTAAAATTTCTATTTGAGATATTAAATGAGTTCTCTCCTCTGATAAAACATCTTTTATATAATGTATATCACTCTCATTGTCAGTAAGTCTCATAAGTAAATTCTTACTAAACTCATCAAACATATTTTCTATTCTTTCTTTTTCTTCATCAAATAGAGTAGGTATTTCAACTTCATTAGTTCTAATAATTTGATCTTTAAATAATTCAAATTCCTCTTTTATATCATCTATCTGATTTTTTAATAATTCTTTTTCACTGTTTGCTAATTCTATCAACTCTTCTCTATCTATAATAGATTTCTTAATATCTTCCAATCTTGCATTTAAATCTTCATTGTTATCAGATAAATTTGACTGTAATTCTTCTATCTGTTCAGAAATAGTTTCTTTTACAGTTTCTATAATATTTGATATATCATTGATTTTTTCTAATCTATTATCATGATCATCTAATATAGCAAGAACATTTTCATTATTAGAAATCAATTTATCAGCTTCTTCTCTAAGTTTCTCATCAACATTATCTTTCAAAGATATAAATTCATTTCTCAAATCTTCTAATGTAAGACCAAGACTGTCTCTAACTTCATCAGCTGTATTTGATATCACTTTTTCAGCATGTTTTTTAAGCTTAGCAATATATTGTAATGCTTTCTTATTATTAGCCTTTCTTACTTTAGATAATATTTTTGAGAATCCATTATATAAAGTATTAAATGAACTATTCAATTCTTCATTTAAGCGATTAACTTCCTCATCTATTTTCAAAGAAGTTTTATTTAAATACTCATCTATATAATTAGATTCATTAGTAAGATGTTTAGCTTCAGATTCTTCTCTAGCTTTTTCCATCTCATCTTTTAAATTATTAACATGATCATTAAGTAATTTTTTCTCTGTAGTATACAGTTCTTCAAGCATATTAGTATACTGTTCATAATCTCTTCTTATACCAGCACCAATATTCTCAACATCTTCAATAATACTTTGCTTCTCTTCTAATCTATAAGTTTCTATTTCTTTTATTTCATTTTCATATTTATTTATAGCATTATCGATTAACTCTTTAAGCTCATCTAATTTTTCTAATGAAGTTTTCTCTAAACCAACAAATATACTTTCTGTTTTATTATCAATCTCTTCTTTTTTATCAGATATATAAGAATCTATTTCTGAAGTTTTTAAATCAATAACAGACTGCATATTATTAGCATTATCAATTATTTCATTGATTCTCTCACCCAATTTTTCTATACGAACCCTATATTCATCACTCATTAAAGAAGCATGATGTTTTAATTCTTCATAATCATCTTTCAAATTATTAGAATACTTTTCAAGCATGGCATTATATTCTGCACTAATAGCATTCAAATCAGATCTTCTTTCATCTAATACACCATCTATCTTCTTATCCAAAGAATTATACTTATCTTCTATATCAGACATTAATGCTTTTTCTTTGTCATCAGCATTTTCATAAACTTTATTTATAGTACGTTCAAAAGCATCTCTACCACTTTCAACTCTATGCATGATATCTTCTATTTCATCTTTTATCTTGTTCATACTGTCTCTTTTCTCATTTAAAAGAGAATCAAATGCATCTGTAGTTTGACGAAGTTCATTATGAAGTATATCAGCAACTTCTTTTTTACTTTCTTCATTGAATTTAACATTTTCATTTATAGCTAAATCAATTTTATTTTTGAACTCATCTATAGAGTTTTCTATATTGCTTATTAAAGCATCATGTTTTTTCTCACTTTCATCAACTTGATTAATAACAGAATCAATACTATCACTTATAGCCTTCATTTTTGTCTGTTCATAATCATCTAAAACATTTTTCAAATGAGATTTAAGACTTTCTATATAAGTATCACTATACTCTGAAATTTCTTTCTTTATTCCTTCTATCTTTTCTTCAGTGTCTTTTATTTCATTATCCAATTTATCATTAGCTCTATTTACCAATCCGTTAATTTCTACAGACGATCTTTCCAATATTTCCAAACGCTTTTCTATATTTTCTTTGATATTGGATTCAGTAGTTTTACTTAAAGTATCTATATCAGAAGAAGCTTTGTCATACTGTTCTTTTAAATCTGATAATTTTTCATCAATAGCATTCAAATCAGAAGAAGTATTTTTTATATAAGAATCTATATTTTGTTCTAATTCGCTTTTTACAATGTTAAATAATCTTTCTATTTCATTTACTCTGTCATTAGCCTGAGCTTCCAAATCTTTATATAAATACTCTTTTTGCAAACTTAAAGAATCAAGTATCTCTTCCTGCTTATTATCAAGAATAGAGATTATCTCAGAAGTTTGATAATGAGTTTCATCTATTTTATCTTTTAAAAGATTAGTTTCAGTTTCAACATCATTTCTAAGCTCATTGATTTCAGCTATTAAAGAACTTCTAGCATTATCTATAGAGTACTCCATATCATCTTGAGCTCTAGTTAATATATCATCTTTCAATTTATCTATATCATTAACTATATCCTCAAATCTGCTTTCAGCTTTAAGCATAGTTTCTTCGCTCATACCGTCTATAGATATGATTAAATCATTAAGTTCTTTTGTTTTATTTCTATATAAAGTTATTACACCATCATCTTCATTTTCAAGTACATTTCTTATATGATTAGAGAAATTCTCTATTTCGGCTACAAATCTATTGTTTATATCATCTTTTAATGATGAAAACTCATTTTCCAATTGACTAGCTTTTTCTGAATAATCTTTGCTTATATAATCAGCTTTATCTTTTATATCATCTATAGATTTCTCCAAAGAATGAGCCTTTTGTTCTATAGAGTCTAAAAACTCCTCTCTATCCTGACTTATTTTCTCAAGCCCTTCTTTTAGAGTAGAGTAGAGCATTTCTTTAGTTTTTTCCATCTCATCTTTGAACTCTAATACACTAGATTCTGTTATGGAGTTTAATCTATCATGAATAGTATCTCTTAAGTTATTTAACTCTGTTTCCAAACCATCTTTAGACTGACTTAAAGTTTCATAACGATTTTCTATATCTTTAGACTTATTATCTATCTCATTAGCAAATGATGAATATTTATTAATAAGTTCATCTCTTCCTTTTTCAAATAGTTCTGCTAATTGTTCTATATTATGACGGGCTGTTCTTTCAGCAAGCTGAGTAAGCTGATTTGTAAATAATTCTTCTTTTTTAGCAACATGAAGCTTAAATTCTTCTGTAAGAGCCGATATTTTCTCTTTTTCCTGTTCAGCCATAGTGCTATAATGAGCATCACGGGCGAGTAGGTTAGTTGTAAGGGCATCAAATCTCTTATAAAGTTCACTTTCAAATTCATTTAATTTAGAATTATAAGATTCTATTAATTTATCCTGTATAGAACCCACATTTTTTTCTAATTCTGTCATTTTTGCTTTGACATCAGAAATTCTTTTATAAGTTTTTTCAATAGTATTTCTTTCTTTCAAAACAGTGTCTACTTTATTAAGTATCTCCAAATAAGCTTCTTCAAGCGAATCAACCTGCTGCTGATACTGAGACACAGCTGCTTTATAGTCTTTATATGACTCTATTCTTTTATTTAATTTAGCTAGATCTTCTTCCATAGATTTACTTATAAAACCAGCCTTTTTTACTGCTATTTCTAAATCTATGGCATTATCTCTAACTTCAGAAATTTTCTCTTCTACAATGCCTTCAAGCACGGCTTTCTCTTCAGCGAAAAAGTCATTAAAATTATCATAATTTGAATTTTTTTTCTTATTAATTACACTATAAACGCCGATAAGTATTAGAGGAACAGCAAAAGTAAGTATTAATTGAAGAACAGGGGTCATAAAAAAAACTCCGTAAATATAGTATATTAACATAATTTTATATTATGTTAATGTATATGTCAATAGTATTCGTTTATCTAAGTATGTATATATAGAAGAATTTTGAATAAAAAATCAACTTTTTATATATTATCATAATAATTTCTTATGTAAACACAACCTTATTATAAATAATAAGTATCTTTTATCATAAAATCTCAGTATTTTTTATAAAGATGAAAGTAAAGTGATAAAAAATAGCATATTCATTACATAATAACAAATATGCTTATTTTATAGTAAAATTACATAATATTTTTATATTTATCTTTATGTATATTAGTTATTATAATCATTAAATTAATAAATGCAAATATCTGAAAAAACATGGCTGGAAATCCACCAAAATTGGAAAACATTTTTATACCATCTATATTTGTATATTTTAGCATTATATATGTAATAATTGTTATAGAAATACCCCAAAATAATTTATAAGACATATTAGCCTCTTGATTATCTGGAGTTATACCAGTAGATGATATAGCTGCCATAACATTTGTCATAGAATTTGCCGAGGTAACAAAACTTATAAATACAACTATTAAAAAGAATGGAACTAAAACATTACCAAGAGGCAATTGTTTCAGAATAACATATGGAATTAAATCTATTTTTCCATTATTAATAAGACTTATAACATCTATTTGATTAGTAATCTGTAAATATATGGAATAACCGCTGAAAAAAGTTATCCAAACTACAGAAAATATTGAAGGATATATAAAGGTATACAGTATAACATCTTTTACCCTATGACCATATGCCAATCTACCCAAAAAACATGCCGATATAGGTGCCCATGCTATCCAATTTGACCAATAAAATGTAGTCCATGATTTAGACCATGGATCCTCAAAAATGGCTCCTGTCATTAAACTTCTATCAAAAAAATTACTTAAATACCCTCCAAAAGCTTCTATAGAAGAATTTAAAGAATAACTAAATGGTCCAAATAGTATAACAAATATCAATATTATAAAGTATATAAAAATATTGAAATTTGATAATAAATTTATACCTTTTGCAAGACCACTGATAGAAGATAATGTGAAAAATGTGAACATAATAATTAATATAATAGCCCGCAACAATTCTACATTTTTTACACTAATCATAGAAGATATTGCACCGCCTATATTTATTGTTACAGTCATAAATGAAGATATAATACCAGCAGATAATGATAATAAACATACAGCATCTACAATTTGAAATAACCATTCCTTATTCTCTATTTTAGAAAAAGAAAACTGACTCAGCACAGAAAAAGGTTTCTTCATATTAAAATATGCTAATGCAAATACTATTGTAGGCAATGTATATATAGCATATGGATTAAAAGTCCAATGCATAAACATAGTTTCTATTGTAAATTTGATAGCTTCTTTAGAAAATGGAATTATATTAAGAGATTTTGGAGGATAGGCTAAATGATAAGCGGGTTCAACCGTACCCCAAAATACTATTCCAGCAGCTATTGTTGTACATAATGTAATATAGAAACTTTTAAGCCTTGAAAACATTGGCTTGGCATTTTCTCCTCCTATTCTTATATTTCCAAGCCTTGAGAAATAAGCTATAAAACATGATAACAAACTCAAAAATGCAGTTAAACTCAATATACCACTAAATTTATCTAAAATAAAACTATTAATTTGAGAAGCAATTTCAATAAAAGATTTTGGAATCAATATTGATACAATAACAACTACAACTAGGATAATGGCTGCTGGAATGAAGGCTAATAATCTTAACTTACTTTCTTTCATACACATCAGCCTCCATTCATAATTTTGATGCTTTTTTCAATCTAAAATGAAGCATAATAGTTATTATTAATCCTATTATACCTATAAATGCAGACATTAAAAAATAAACAATATATGCCATAGGACCATCATTATAATGCGAAAATATTCTTCCACCAATATAAGGAATAAAAATATCAACAGAATATCCAAGCATAGACATAATACCTATAGCTCTACCAAGAATATGTTCAGGTATATCACAATAATCTAATGTAGACCAATATAAACCTCTTAAAGCATAACCTATTAATGCAGTTAATATTACTAGTACATAATATATGGATATAGGAAATGATTTGAATAAAGACATTAACAATAATAATACCACACCAAAAAACATAGCTATTGATATAGTAACAGTTCTTCCTATTTTATCACCGAGCATACCTCCACCGATTCCACCAACAGGACGCATCCATAACATTGCAACAGAAATATACCCAGCCATTACAGCATTAGCTCCATGATTAACTGTTAAAAAACCTGAGTAATAATATACTGTCCAATAAATACTATATCCACAAAATATTATTGCTGTAGCCAACCAATATTCTTTAATGCTTAACAATATTTTTATATCTTCAAGCATGCTTCTTTTTACTTTAGGCTGATTATTTTCATCATTATTAGTTTCTACATTATTATTGTCTTTATCTTCTTTAAGAAATATAAAAATTAATATGGCTATAAATATACATAAAAATGAATACATGTATATGATAGACTGCAATGCTTTTTTAGTTAATGCTGCATCATTCATATTATCTCTTAATATGAAAGCAAACATACTTACAGCCACAACTCCAAGTAATGCTTCTATTAACCCTCTTCCTCCATCTAAAAAACCGAATATTCTAGCCTGTTCATCTTTTTTGGCTAATAATTTTATACCTTTCAATAAAGCACTCCAGAATGTAAATACTGCAGAAATTCCCCAGCCAATATATATGAATACTAAAAATTTTTTATCTGGTATTTGAGCAAACCAAAGCCCAAAAGCTCCAGTTAGAAATAATGATAAAGAAATTAGCTTTCTAGCTGAAAATTTATCGGCTAACAATCCGCTTTGTACATATCCAATGATATTCATAATTCCCAAAATTAAATACAAGAAATTCAAATCTTGAACAGTCATATCAAATATCAATGTTATAGATGTCTGGTAATTTTGTCTTAAATATAAAACAGGGTATATTACTCCAGAACCTAATATCAATAGAAATATCTTAAAATATCTCATTTTATTACTTGCATTAGAAATATTACTCATATTGTACTCCATTATTTTAATTAATCATATAGCCATAATAAATAATATCTTTCATATAAATGAATAAAATAATTAAGATGATAAATACATATATTGTAATTTATAGATATTAAATATTATTTAAAAATCTTATGACTTCTCTTCAATACATTTTCTATAGAAGAAGGTATACTCTTATAAACTTCATTCATTCTATTATATACATCATTATTTTTCATATCTGGATACACAACTTCTTTTATTTTCACCATTTTTTCTACAGCTTCTTTATAATCTGAATAAATTCCAAGTCCAACAGCAACATTTATAGCAGTACCTAAACTAGCAGCCCCATTAACAACATTTTTATAAGTAGGAAGTCCAAAAGCATCAGCCATACATTTCATAAATACAGGACTATTTGATCCGCCACCAGATATGATAAGTCTTTTGGGTTTTATGCCTAATTCATTAAACATATTTACAGCATGATTTTTCATAGTTAAAGTAATGCCTTCTATAATAGCTCTAAATATATGCTCAGCATGATGTTTTTCATTGAATCCTATCATCACACCTCTTTTATAAGGTTCACTAGTTAAAGAAAGCCAATCCAAAATAACCATTAATCCATAAGTACCCGCTGGAATATCTTTAGCCAAATTATCAAGATACTGATCTGGGAACATATTATTTTCTTTAGCTCTATTTATTACTTCCTCTCCAAGCAAATCTCTAAACCAACTTATAGTCCACATTCCTCTTCTTATTCCAGAGCTTTCATATAAGTATTGATTGGGTATATCTGCAAAATTAGTAAAATAACTCTTTCCATCATCTGTATTTTCACTTCCTAAAACCATAGAAGCTATATATGTACCTAGTGAAATTAAACAAGTATCATGATCTATCAAACCTGCTCCCAATGCTTCTACTGCTTTATCATTAGCTGTTGCTATTACTGGTATCCCTTCAGGTATTCCTGTTTCTTCAGATGCTTTTTTAGTTATATAGCCTAATATAGTTCCGGGCATTTGTAAATCAAAGAACATATCTCTTGGAGCATTGAATTTTTTGAAAGCTTCATCATTAGAATCCCAATCCCATGTTTTTATATCTGTTGGGAATTGAAATGGAATAGAATTAGAAATAGTATCTTTAAACTCACCTGTGAATCTATGAGTCATATAACCAGTAGAAGCAGTTATATATTTAACTTCTTTATTTTCAGCCTCATATGGAGTATAAGCTCTTACATCCATCCAACTCATTATAGGTTCAGCTAAACTTCCATCAGCTTTTAAAAATGCCTTACAGCATCTTATAGTACATAAACCAACGCCTATTATATCTTTTAAATCGCCTTTAAAATTAACTAATGCCTTTTTACTTGCTATTTTCAATGAATCATACAAATCATCATCTGGATGTTCAACATAACCAGGTTTTCTATTATATATCATTGGTTTTAAATTTTCTTTTCCTTCACAAATGATATTTCCTTCAGTATCAAAAATAACTATTTTTGTACTTTGAGAACCACCGTCTATACCTAAAATATATTTATTACTCATAATGAAAAACTCCATAAATAAGGT
>NZ_JARHYI010000008.1 GCF_029258575.1 Brachyspira sp.
ATCTTCAATTTCTTTTATTTTTATTTCTTTAAAATATGTTTTGCCTTTTTGAAAACCTGCTTTCTTGATAAAACTTTCTACTAAGTCTTCCATCAAATGACCACCCCTATTTTTACGTCCATTAGAATCTAAACCTGTCTCAACCCCTGTTGCATAATCAACTAGACTATTAATAATATGGTTTTCCAATAAATCAAATAGACCAGTGTGTTCCATAAAATATGCATACTTATCATATTCTTCATTTATACTGAAAGAAACATCTTTAGAATTAAACTTATATAAATATCCTCCATTAATATCTTGGCAGTATATTTCATTAGTTCTAACAGCAAGTAATAAAGGTATACATTTTAAAATTTCTGGGTATTTCTCAACTAAAGCTTTAAAATCATTTTTAATATTTTTTGATCCGATAAGCGTGTTAAGTATATTTAGCTCTACTTTAATGCTATCAACATTGCAATGTACTTTTTCAAAGTCTACATAATATTTATAATTGGCAATGCTATCACGAAAAGTAGATAGCCAATTGTTAAAATTTCTATTCATATATTTAAACCTTAAAGTGTGAAAATAAAATATTTTCACACTTCTCACATTATTTATTTGCTTTACAAGGCTTTCCTGCCTCACAACCAACACTTCTACATACCCTACAATATGATGTGGAATTATTTTCCATCGCCCATATTACGATAACCAAATTCATCTTCAATTTTAACTTTTCCAAATACAATCTTACCACAATATGGACACTCGGCATATTCACCATATGGCATATATATTCACTCCTTTTTACTATATTAAAAAATTACTTATTAGTAATTCTTTTATTTTTCCTCTAGATTGACCATTACTATTAATCATTCTAGTTGCATTTACTCGTTTAATGAAATATGAAGCATAAATATCATCAAAAAAAGTATCATTTATATTAATATTTTTAGGATCAGAGTTACTAACAAGAATTTTAGCTCCTTTTTTATGCAATCTATTTATATATGAAGATAAATCTATCTGTTCTTTATCATTAAATTCATTTTCAGTATAAGCAGTAAAACTAGATGTTGTTGTTAGAGGTCTGTATGGAGGATCAAAATACACAAATGTATTTTGATCAATAAAGTCATCAGATTTATGATAATCTTCACATACAATAGTTACATTTTTTAGTTTGTCTGAAACAGCTCTCAAATTTTCTTCATCACATATTTTTGGATTTTTGTAATGCCCCATTGGAACATTAAATTTTCGATTTTTATTAACTCTATATAATCCATTAAAACATGTTTTGTTAAGATAAATCATAAGAGCCGCTTTTTCAATATTGATATCTTTATTATTATCTAGTTTCAATTCATTAAAACGTTCTCGTTTTTTTATATAATAAGCCTTTCTATTGTCTATATCAATAGATGTAAACTCTAATTGTATTACGGAAAGAATATCTATTATAGAATCAATATTATCTCTAATAATATTGTATGTATTTATTAGTTCAGAATTAATATCACTAATATAAACTTCTTTTAAATTGTATTTATTTAAAATATCAAAAAGTACAGCACCGCCACCTACAAAAGGTTCGGCATATTTATTAATTGTAGTATTGGCAAATGGATAATATTTTTCTATTTCTGAAATCATCTGTCCTTTTCCACCTGCCCATTTTAAAAAAGGCTTAACCTTTATGTCATTATTTTTTATGTAGTAGGAGTATCCTAAATTTATATATTCTTGTACAGTTTTTTGAATAATCAATATATTATCCCCATTTTGGCATAATTAATTATAAAACTAATATTATATTTTAAAATATAATATTCAGTATTAATTTTATATTGCATAGCTACTATAAATTTATATTAATATATCTTTCATATTATATGATTATTTTGAATAATATCAATATTCAATTACAATTGTTTTTTGATTATAAAATATTTAATATACAAAAATAATATATAATTTTTATTATAAGTGATAATTATATATTTTATAGCTTATATTTTAGAAATATATAAATCAATATATTCTGATTTATCTACTCTTTACGATGCGGCTTATTGGAGACTACAAAGAGATGAAGAAGATTATGTTAATGATAAACTTCAATTGTACATATTAAAAGTAGGTTCAAAAAGCGATCAAATATCATTATGTTTAGCTTTTGAGAAAGGGGTACGACAATTAAGTAAAAATAGATTTGAAGAGATAAAATTAATTATCGTAGCTTCAATAACAGATAAAAGAACTAAAAAAATTATAAAAATGAAAAAATAATAATTTTAATTCCCATTTCTGATTTTCTTCTGCAAAGAGATAGTGTTTCGCTCCCAAAATACATTATCCGTATAACCCTGAATATATTTATTTTCTTCTGCTAATTCCAAACGCTTTTCTATCCAAGCACAGTAATTTTTATGCTGTTCTATACCTGAATAATTGCGTCCCAATTTTTTGGAAACAACCGAAGTAGTACCGCTTCCCAAAAAAGGATCAAATATAAAGTCATTTTTATTTGAACTTGCCAATATTAATTTTGCGATTAACTTCTCAGGTTTTTGAGTAGGGTGAGCAGTGTTCTCAGGCATAGACCAATAAGGTACAGATATATCGTCCCAAAAGTTGGAAGGACAAGTATCTCTAAAATTTCCGTCTTCTGTTTCTATCCAATCTTTAGGCTTTCCTTCTATTCTATATGGAGCTATTACTTTTCTCCTTATTTTTACATCATCTACATTAAAAGTGTATTTATTGGAAAGAGTAGCAAACCATATATCTTCCATTCCATTCTTCCAATTATTTTTAGCACCTCTACCTTTCTCTCTCTGCCAAGTTATTCTATTTTGTATATGAAAATATTTATCAAGTACATTTCCTATCACAAGACTAGATTTCCAATCGCAGCATACATATATGGTAGCATTTTCTTTTAATATAGGAATAATGCTTTCTACCCAAAGATGAGTATATTTTTCATAGCTTAAATTATCTGTATCTTTGAATTTGAATCCATGATAATCCTTTGATATATTATAAGGAGGATCTATTATCATTAAATCAGCTATATTCTTTTCTATTTTTTTTAATACATCAAAAGTGTTTCCATTTATAGTTTTATTTATAATATTTTCTTTATTGTATTCTTTTGTATTACTGCTATCTATAATGCATTTATTAAAATACAATTTACCTTCTTCTGTATTTATATCAAAATCAATAGTTTTATTTTTTACTGATTTAGCTTTAGTATTCATGTATTTTCCATGGTTCAATGATATTCAGTTAAAAAAATTATTCCCATTCTATAGTTGCAGGAGGTTTAGAAGATATATCATAAACTACACGGTTAATACCTTTAACTTCATTTATTATTCTATTAGATATTATACCCAAAACATTATAATCAATTTTAGCCCAATCAGCAGTCATAGCATCAACACTCTCTACAGCCCTAATAGCACAAACCTGCTCATAAGTTCTTCCGTCACCCATAACCCCTACACTTTTTATAGGAAGAAGCACCGCAAAAGACTGCCATAATTTTCTATAAAGTCCTGCTTTTTTTATCTCGCTTACCACTATATCATCAGCTTCTTGAAGTATTTTTACCCTCTCTTCCGTAATATCACCAAGTATTCTAACCGCTAAACCTGGACCAGGGAAAGGCTGTCTGTATACTATGTCTTCAGGAAGTTTTAATTCCAAACCTATTTCTCTAACTTCATCTTTGAATAGCTCTCTGAAAGGCTCTAAAAGTTTAAATTTCATGTCTTTTGGGAGTCCGCCTACATTATGATGGCTTTTTATAACAGCAGAACTTCCCCTTAAAGATACACTTTCTATAACATCAGGATATAAAGTTCCTTGTGCTAAGAATCCCACATTCTCTATTTTTTTAGCCTCATCATTAAATACATTAACAAATTCATGCCCTATTATTTTTCTTTTTTGTTCAGGATCAGTAACACCTTCTAATTTATCTAAAAATCTCTTTGAAGCATTGACATAAATTAAGTCTATATTGAAATTATCTCTGAATACTTCAATTACTTTTTTTTCTTCATCTTTTCTCAAAAGTCCGTTATTAACGAATATACACTTTAACTGCTTTCCTATAGCTTTTTCTATTAAAACTGCAGCTACAGAAGAATCAACTCCTCCTGAAAGCCCAAGTATTACATTTTTATCACCTACTACTTCTTTTATTCTTTTTATTTCATACTCTATAAAAGAACCCATATTCCAATTTTTTTCGCATTTACAAATATCAAATAAGAAATTTTCTATTATTTTGATACCGTTTTCAGTATGAACCACTTCAGGGTGAAACTGTATAGCATAAATATTTTTTTGTTTATTTTCTATAGCAGCAAGTTCAGTATTCGGCGTTTTTGCTATAAGTTCAAAGCCTTCAGGAATGGATTTAATACTGTCACCATGACTCATCCATACTATATTACTTTTATCAAAAGATTTAAATATGCTTTCATGATTACTAATTTCAATTTCAGCTTTTCCATATTCGCGTTTTTCAGCATTTTCAACTTTTCCTCCCATAGAGTATACTATTATCTGCATACCGTAGCATATTCCTAGTATTGGTATTCCAAGTTCAAAAAGTTCTTTATCTACTTTCGGTGCATCTTCTTCATATACGCTTGAAGGACCTCCTGAAAGTATTATTGCTTTAGGATTAAATTCTTTTATAAAATCTATTGAAACATAAAATGGGTGAATCTCTGAATATACATTCAATTCTCTTATTCTTCTTGTTATCAATTGTGTAAATTGTGAGCCGAAATCTAGTATTAAAACCTTATCTATATTGTTTTGCATATAATTCCTCTTTTATTATTATTCTTATATTGAAATGCGACTAATTGAATAATATTATATTAAAATGATAAAATTTCAATTAATAGTTATCATAACACAATGCATATATCAAAAAAATTAATACGCACGGTGATAAGATTTTTTGAATAATTAAAATTTCTTTATTTATAAAATTTATTTTGTGTAAAAGATTAATCGTGCGCTGATTGGAACAGAAAATTTAAAAAACACTTGGGTGGGTGTTCTCATTCATATTAAAATAATAAAGATAAATAAAATTTTAAATTTAAAATAAAGTATTAAATATAAAGGGTGGGGAATTAGAATAAATCTAAAATCTATTTACATTCCCCGCCCTTTATCTTTTTTATTTAATTTGGATTTTTAATTTTGTTTATTTTTTATACTCACACAGAAAAAGCACACCCGCCCAAGCTTTTTTAAATTTATCGTGTTATATGCATAATATATTAATTACCGAATTTCATACCTAAATTGAAAGCTATTTCAAAACTAGAAAAACCATATTTTTTTATATTATAATTTTCATAGTAACCAACAGGACCGCCTCCAATACTTGGATATCCACTGTATATTTTTTTATAATCTTCATAAGACATATTAGCAATATCATAGAATATATCAAAATTATATATTAAACTTACACCAAATAAAAATGCTACCTTTTCATTAAAATAAAAATAATCATCAATTTGAAGTTTTATATATGGTATAAACGGATAATCAAATTTTCTTTTTATATCTTTAAATGAATATTTTTCTACCAAATGACTTTTATAATTTTCATCAGCATTATTATTCATTGTATTATAATATTCACCAGCCAATGCAATTTTCATTCCGAAACCTATACCTATATTAAGCTCCATTTTACCTTCATAGTTTGGATTAATATTTTTTAGTAAAGATGTAAGATTAACAGCATATTTAGGCATTAATCCTATATTGAGTGTATGAAAAACTAAATTCTGACTTGCATTATATATTTTATTGTTTCCGTAATTATTATCAGTTTTAGCTTTAAATCTAGAAGCGAAATCAAGCCTTGAATATCCAATTTCAGTTAATATACTTATAGCATTATTTTCATTTATATTGAATCTATATCCAAAATTTCCAGTAACTCCTATATTAAAACTCATATCTGATTTAGTCGTATCTATATAAATATTTCTTACAAAATTCCGTTTAGGATCCACTATATTAGGAAATGTGGAAGCAATACCTATAGGTACATATATACTAGCTTCAAATTCTGTAAATGCTGATTTAGTAAATATTGAAATGAATATTAAAGCAGATAATACTAACTTTTTCATACAAATTCCTTTAATTTATTCTTATTCTAAATTTATTTCCAACTCTATTATTTATTTTAATATTATTATCATTAAATGTAAATACAAGATATATTTCTTTATCATCTTTTTTATCTGTTATGTTGTTCAATTTTCTTATAGTGAATAATTTAGATGATTTTTCATCTATATTTATATTGCATATACTATAGTCGCTTTTTACTACATTTTCTATACCATCATGATCAAATACAAAATATTTTCTTGTATTTGCATAATAATTAGTATCATTAGTATTTGTATTCATAACTTCAATTGATACTAATCCATTGCATATAGAATTTTGTATAGCTTGTATATTTAAATTTAATCTATTATATGAAGTATCAGCATCTAGTTTAATAAAATCATCATACTGAATTAAATTATTATTATCATTGTTGACTATATTAACAATTGACTGCTTATTTATTAATTTATCATTTTCATCTTTTTTTTCTTCTGTTTTTTCATCAGAATGATAAATTAGTTCATTTGCTACAGTTACTGCTGCCGCAGATGTTCCAGCCATACCAATACCGACAACTGTTGCAGCTGCAGTTCCTCCAATAGCGGCAACAGCAGGTATAACTACTGGTATGAATACTGCTATAGCTATTGCAATAATTCCTATAAATGCCCCTATTAATTTATCAAACCATCCTCTTGCCATTATACTATATGTATTTGGTGAAGATGAACTATTATATTTATCTATAGATTGCCATATTAATAAACTGTTTTTTATTGTGTCTACTTGATATTTTAACTTTGTATCTAAATTTGAAAAGTTATTAGATGTATTTATATCTTTTGATAAACTAATATCTGAAAAAGTTTCTACTTGATTATCCATATACCATATTATATCATAAGTCTGAGTTTTTTCTCTATATGGAGTAATAGTTCCAACAGCAAGTTGTCCGTCTTTAAAAACCCTTATCTCGCTTGGAAAACTAGAACCATTTTTATATACCATAGAAATAACAATACCATTTTCATTTTCTGTTAGATAAGAAGTGTATTCATTTTCAGCTGTTTTTTTTTGAATACATATAGAATCCTTCTGCATTATCCTTCAATTTCATAACTATAGAATCTGTTTTTTCTTCTACTATATTATTGGATGTATCCAAATAAGAAATTTGTAATTCATCTATTTTTTGAGATGTTGGAGATGTAATACTTGCTTTGGAGCATGAATAAAAATTAAATAATACTAAAAGTATCATTAAGTAAGTAAGTAAGTAAATTTTCCTTTTTTCATATAAAAACTCCTAAATAATTTTTAGGAAAATATATCATATAAAAAATTAATGATAAACAATATATTGTATACATTTTCTGTAGAATTACTATTTACTTTAATTTTAATATAAAAATAAAAAAAACAACTATATATTAATGGTCTATTTACATTCCCGCCCTCTATTCTTTTTTATTTAATTTGAATTTTTTATTTTGTTTATTTTTTATACTCATATAGAAAAAGCACACCCACCCAAGCTTTTTTATTTATGATATATATAAAAAAAGGAGACATAAAAATGCCTCCTTTGAAATCTTTTAGTTTAATATTAAGAATCAAGAAAATCTTTTAATTCTTTTTTCTTTGACTGTGCCCTTAATCTTCTTATAGCCTTAGCCTCTATCTGACGAATACGCTCTCTAGTAACTTTGAATACATATCCAACCTCTTCAAGAGTATGAGAATATCCATCAACAAGTCCGAAACGCATTCTTATAACTTTCTGCTCCCTGTCTGGCAAACTGTCAAGTATTGAGTCAATTTGCTTTCTTAAGATTTTGAAAGTTGTGATGTTTTGAGGACTTTCAAATTCTTTATCTTCAATTAGTTCTCCTAAAATAGTATCCTCTTCATCGCCTATAGGAGCATTCAGAGATACAGGATCTTTAGCAACATTTCTTACGCTTTTTACCCTGCTTTCAGGCCAGCTTAAAGCCTTTGCAATTTCTTGTATAGAAGGCTCTCTTCCATGCTGCTGCATATACTGTCTTAATACTCTTTGAACTTTATTGATTTGTTCTATCATGTGAACAGGTACTCTTATAGTTCTAGCCTGATCGCTTATAGAACGAGTAATAGCCTGACGAATCCACCAAGTAGCATATGTAGAAAATTTATAACCCTTTTTGTATTCAAATTTATCTACAGCCTTTATAAGTCCGATATTTCCTTCCTGTACCAAATCGAAGAAATGAAGACCTCTATTAACATATTTTTTGGCTATAGCAATAACAAGTCTTAAATTAGCCTTAACAATATGATCTTTAGCCTGAGCTATTTTTCTTCTAGCTGAATCAATTTTACGAACCCATTCCACTAAAGTTTCTTTATCAATACGAACTTCATCATAAATGTCAGCCATACGAATTTGTGCTTTATGAAAACTAGTTATAACTGCCTCTATAGCTTCAGGAGTAATATTAAAGTCATCTACAAGTCTTATGTATATGTCTTTATTTCCTGATTCTATCTCATTATAATAGTTTTCAAAATCGGATATCTCTTTATTATAATATCTCTTCTTAAGCTTTTCAAAATATTCTTCTATTTGATTTATTCTATGCAAATAGAATTTAAGTTTTTCAGCTATTCTGTCTATTTCCATTCTATTTAATCTTACTTTAGTTAGAAGTTTTACTATATTTTCTTTAACTTCTTCCTGTTCTTTAGTAAGAGCTTTGATTGTTTTCTGAGTTGTAATCTTTTTTATTCTCTTGTCTAAAGCAAGGTATTTTTCAGCTAATGCTGTATATTCTTTTTCAAAGTTTTTATACTTTCTTTCTAATTTTCTTTTTTCCTGAGTGGAAACATTATAGATTCTAGGCGGCTCTAATATTTCATGTATAGACACTTTACCTATCTGTACATTTTTTATAGTGTTTAATACTTCTCCTACAACAAGATGAGTATTGAGTATAATACTTTCTATCTCAGATTCTCCTGATTCTATCTTTTTAGAATATTCAACTTCATCATCATGTGTAAGCAGACTAACTTTTCCAATCTCTTTAAGATAAAGTCTAATAGGATCATCATTATTTCCCACTTTATCTTCTACATGTATAAATTTAGCAGCATCATCAATTTTATTTTGATTTTTGGAAAGACTTTCAAATTCTCTCTTATCTTCTACAATAACTATTTTTCTAGCAGCTAATAATTGAAATAGTATGTCCATTACATCGGTATCCATATTATCAATGGCACCATTAATCTCTTTGAAAGTAAGATATTTATTGGCATTTCCTTTTTCGAGTAGCTTTCTAATTTTTTCATTATTTTTAATCAAAAGATCGCAATCTTCTTCTGTCATCATAAATCACTTCCTTGATGTAATTTTTCTTTTTGCTTATTAAGTAAATGTATTTCACGTGCTTTTTCACAGATAGCCTCAAATCCATCATTACTTTGAAGAATATTATTTAATGAATTATTTTCTAAAACTTCCTTTCTCTTTGAGTCTATACAGCCGCTTTTAATTTTAATAATAAGCTCCTCCAATTTTTCATATATATTTTCACTATATAGTTTTTTCTTGCTTAGAATCTGATTTGCTATATGCTCATTTCCTAATATTGTGAGAGCATCTTCTGAGCTTGCTTCTTTATTAAGAGTTAAAAGTCTTATATAAAATTCTCTTGTTATATCTTTTTTTATAAGATCAACACTAATCTCTTTTTCAGCCTCTTTAATTAAAGAAGGATTCAAAGCAAGTAAATATATTAAACTATTTTCATAGTAAAAGTTATTATCTATATTCTTTATTTTCTTATCATTTTTGATGTCAGAACCATATCGATTAACCTTATGTGTTTTCAAATAATCTTTTTTAAAAGCTTCTTTATCTATATTAAGTTTAGAAGCTACATATGAAATAATCATTTGTTTTTCTGTTTCACTACTAACTGCATCTAAATATTTGTAAAAATTATTAATAACTTCTAATTTTTCTGATATAGAAAGAAATGGAATATCTTTTTTCAATTCGCTATCTATAACAAAATTATACCAATCAATTTTACTATTATATAGTATATCAAACCGATTTCTATCATAAACCGTAAAAAATTCATCTAAATCTTTAGTTTCCTGTACAGAAAGTATAGTCAATTTTAAGTCAAACTTCAACAGTGTAATTATAGCAGATTTGGCAGCTTTTATTCCAGCCTCATCGCTATCCAAAGCTAGCAATACATTTTTAGTATATCTTTTTATCTCTTTAGCATGCTCTTCTGTAATTGCCGTTCCTAAAGTACCAACAGCATTTTTTATGCCCATTTTATGGCATGCTATGGTATCCATATAACCTTCAACTAATATTACCTCATCTTGCTTCATTATATGTGATTTTGCTATATTTATACCATATAATGAAGATTTTTTTTTGAATATCAAACTTTCTTTAGAGTTTAAATATTTAGGTTCTTTTCCATCTATACTTCTACCACCGAAACCTATCACTTCTTCTCGTTCATTTATTATTGGAAACATTATCCTATTAACAAAAGTATCATAATAGTGATTTGGATTATTCTTGCTTACACTAACCAACCCCAATATATTCATATTATTTACTGTAATTTTATTCTCAGTTAAAGAATTAATAAGAGCATTCCAACTAGGTGGTGCATACCCTATTTTGAATTCTTTTATGATGCTGAATGGTATTTTTCTTGACTTTAAGTATTTTTCAGCTTCTTTATAAAAATAGTTTCCATCTTTATCCTTCAAAAATAAATTTTTACCAAAAAAATTGCATGCTATTCTATTAATTCTTCTGCTTTCTAAATATATTTTATCTTTTTGTGATGTTTTAGCAGAAAAAAAATCGCTAACATCAACTGAAAATCTATTTCCCAAATATTGTACAGCTTCTTTAAAGGATTTATTTTCTTTTTCTTTAAGATAAGTTATAACATTTCCTTTAGCCCCGCAGGTAAAACATTTATATACCCCTTTATCATCATCAACAGACATAGAAGGATTAGTTTCCTGCCCATCTTTATGAAAAGGACATTGTACTGTATATTTATTTCCACCTCTATGTACAACTTTATACCTTTCTCTAAGTATATCTATAAGGGATACTCTAGATAATAGATTATTTAATTTCTCAATAAATAAATTGTCCACAATCAATAAACTCGAATATAATATCTATATATTAATCGGATATAGAACATAAAATTATATATTAACCCTATAAATAAATATGCATAAATATAAAAATATTTTTAAAAAAGTCAAGCATTATATATAAAAACTTATAAAAAATAAATTCATTTTTATATATATTATATATATTACTTGACAAAATTCTTATTTTTATTATTATAATGAGAACATCTTTTGCGGAGACTTATTGTGTTTAGTTATTTTGAAAAGAGTCAGAAAAGAAGAAGGATCTTAAACAATATAAAATCAAGAAGGATTATCATAGATAAATTTCATATTCCATTAGGCGTAGTACCTAGTGAATATGTATATCCTATAGAGGGGACAAAAATAGAATTGAAGAATACAGATAATGGAGATATGTATTCATATAAAATTTCTGTTTCAGCTGAGAAAATTTCATCATTATATATGAAATTATTAAAATTATTTCCTTCATATGGAACGATGATTATAGAGCGAATTAGTGAAGATATTAATAGATATTTTGATATATTAATGAGCGATCCTGATGTTTCAATGAATGAGATAAGAAAAGTGTTCAAAAGATATAATGAATTATGGGTAGAATGTGGATTTGTTGGATTTGGTGTTATAGATGAACTTACAGGATTTGAAGTCTTTATAAATTTGGATAAGGAAATAGAGATTAATACTTCATATAATAATATGAAAAAAATTAATCATATATTAAAGTTATATAATTTACTAAATGATGATGTTTCTTTTATTAGCGATTATGATCATATGCATTATTCTTTATCTTCTATCGTCGCTGATGAGGGCTGTTCTGAAACCGAAGAATATGTTTTTGATTATTATGATATCATTAATAATTTAAAGTCTATATATGGATTTACTACTGTAAATTTAAATGAAATAAATAATTTAATAAAAGTTCCAAAATGGTGGAATGTTACGGTTAAAAGTTTAGGCAGATGTAAGAAAAGGACTTTTATTTCTACATACTATATAGTAGCAAATACTATGGAAGAGATGGAAACTTTAATAGAGGAAAAAATGAATAATATGAATGTTGATTATTATTATATATATGATTTTTATAATGTTGATCCCAATAATTATAATTATGAAAGTGTAAATGTTACAGATGTTCATAATATATCTTTTGAAACAGCACCTTTTGGTATATGGGCACAATCTGATGTATTTATATGTAATGCTAAAAATATAGCTTCATATTATATTAATAAAAATTATGCAAGAACATACTAATAATAATTTTATAAATGCTTTAAAAATAAAAGAGCATGCAAAATATCAATTTAAATATTGTCCTTATTGCGGAGAAAAGGATAGTTTTATTTTTAATAATATAAAGATTTTTAAATGTTCAAAATGTAATAGAACTTATTTTACTAATCCAGCATCTGCAGTAGGCGTGATAATAGAAACCCCAATAGGTATAGTTTTTGTTGAGAGAAAATTTGAACCTAAAAAAGGTTATATAGATACCCCCGGAGGTTTTTGCGAGCCTTATGAAAGAGCAGAAGAAACTGCAACTAGAGAGATACTTGAAGAAACTAGTATAAAATTGGATAAAGTAACTTTTCTTATGAGTGGGGTAAATGAATATGTATATGATGGAATTATGTATGTTACAACTGACATATTCTTTTATGCAAAATTAGATTATATACCAGATGTAAGTGCTAATGATGATGCTTTAGAAGTTATTTTTATAAAAAGAGATGATATTGATTTAGAAAAAATAGCATTTGAATCTTCTAAAGAGGCACTTTCTTATTATATAAAGAATTTATGAATTAGTTTTTGATAATTAAAATTTTAATATTTAAAAAAATATATTTTCTTATATAATGCTTCAATTATGATGAATAAAAAACAAATTATTGAGATTATATTAGCTTCATTCAGTGCTGTTATATTGGCTGGATTTATAAGAATATTTTTCTTTGATACTTATATAGTTACAAATAAATCTATGGAGCCTACATTTTTTGAAGGGGATCAAATACTTCTCTTAAAGAAGAATTTTATATTCAATAGAATTAAAAATTTCGATGTTATAGTATTTAATTATGAAGATACTAATCTTGTAAAGAGAGTTATAGGAATGGAAGGGGATAAAGTAGAGATAAAAGACGGAGATCTTTATTTGAATGATGAGCTCATAGAACATAAATATTATATATTTTCTAATAAAGATGATAGTTTTTATATAGTTGGAAATAATCAGTATTTCGTTTTGGGTGATAATATAAATATGAGTGAAGATAGCAGGTATTTTGGTTTTATAGATGATAGAGATATAAAAGGCAAGGTTATACTCATATTCAGCCCAAAAAGCAGATTCCAGTTATTTAGTAATATTTTTCATAATCATAAATAATTTGTAGTGGTCTTATGAAATCTAACATAGTAGATTATATTAACATATTATCAAACTTTTGCGGTAAAAGAGATATCAAAGCATTAACAAAAGAAGAACTTATAAATAAATATAATATTGATAATGCTGAAATTAATTCATATTTCTTAGTATTCATAATTTTGCTTTTATATTCTTCACTTTATTTTCATCTGTATATTTTACACTGAACTCTGGAGGTTTTAAAGCTGCTCCCATAAATACATTTTCATTTCTATACTGCATCATGCTTTCAACTGTTTTGTTTGCTGTCATATGATATTCATCAGCCTTTACGATATCTTTTATATATTCAATATTTCTATCATTTATTCCACTTCCTGGCATTATTATTATTTTATCATTATATTTTTCAACTAATTCTTTTAATTTTATTATACCGCTCATAACATTAGCCTCTCCTCCTGAAGTGAGTATTCTTTCAAAACCAAGCGATATAATATCCTCGCATGCTTTATTCAAATCACAACTTACATCTATTGCCCTATGAAAAGTTGCCTTACTGCTTCCCCATAAGTTTAGTAATTCAGCACATCTTTCTTTATCAACTATGCCGTCTTTTGTAAGTATACCAAATACTATGCCATCAATTTTTAATTCTTTCATAAGTTTTATTTCTTTTTTCATTATTTCAAATTCAATATCATCATAGCAGAAATCTCCTCCTCTAGGACGAACCATAGCATATATTGGAGTATTTACTTTTTCTCTTGCCAATTTCAAAACACCATAACTAGGAGTAGTACCTCCCTCAAACATATTTCCGCAAAGCTCAAGTCTGTCAGCTCCGCCTTTTTCAGCATTGATGCAAGACTCTACAGAATCCACACATATTTCTATTTTTGTATTCATAATATTGCCTTTATAAAATAAATTAAAACATATAGATTATACTAGAAATTTGCCAATTGTCAAAATATATCATATAATATCCACCATATCTATTTTTATAAAATGATAATAAGGATTAGGTTTATGAAAAATTATTTATAATGCTACTGCTCAATATAATGTACATATCTGCTTTTGCTGACATTGCTAATATAACAAAGCATTTATTTTTTGAAGCATTGATAAATACCCTATTACAATAAATATACATATTTCAAATCCTGATGATATTACTAGAAATAAAAAGTCTTATATAGACGGATATTATAAATACAATAATGTTAATACTCCAATACCTATAAGCGGAGAAATTGATAAAAATACTATTAAATTTACTGCCTTTGATTATGATAATTCTGATAAAAAAGAAGAATTCGGTTTTAAAATAAATAATAGTCAGTTCAATAATATTATTAATTTAGGAAACTTAAAAAAGAATATTTATTGATTGTTTTATTAATACAATAAAAAAGAACTTCTATATAACAATATATAAAAGCTCTTGATTTTTTATCATTTTTTTAATAACTCGGCTACTGTTTCATCAAGTTCTTCAGGCTTTACTCTAGGATCATAGCGTCCCACTATATTTCCTTTTCTGTCTATTAAAAACTTACCGAAATTCCATCTTATCTTATCAACACCTTCTTCAGTTGTTTTTTCTGTTCTTAGATAAGTAAATAAAGGGTCAGCATTTTTACTATTAACTTTTATTTTATCGAAAAGTTTGAAAGTAATGCCAAATCTATCCTCTCTTATTTTGGCAATTTCTTCAATAGGCTCTTTTGCCTGTCCTCCGAATTGATTACAAGGAAAATCTAATATTTCAAAACCTTCCTTTTGATATTTAATGTATAAATCCTGCAACGCAGAATATTGTTTAGTGAATCCTCATTTAGTTGCAGTATTAACTATTAATAGTACTTTACCTTCATAATCTTTAAGGCTTATATCATTACCTTCAGCATCTTTTACAGTGTAATCGTATATACTCATAGTAACTCCTTTATTAATATAAAAATTTATAAAATAAAAAGGCATAGTACATAAATTACCATGCCTTATATTCAATTATAATTCAGTCAAAAATTATAAAAGAGCTTTAGCAGCATTTAAAGCAGCCTCATAATCAGGCTCATTAGTGATTTCAGGAACATATTGTACATATTTAACTACATTGTCCTTATCAAGTACGAATACTGCACGAGTAAGAAGTTGTAATTCTTTTAATAAAGTACCGAATTTTCTTCCGAAATCTTTTTGATTGTAGTCAGAAGCTACGATATGAGAAGAAGCATTAGCAGCAGCACACCATCTAGCTTGAGCAAATGGTAAGTCTACTGATACTGTTATAACTGTTACTCCTTTAAGAGAAGCAGCTTCTCTGTTGAATCTTTTAGTCTGTACATCACATACAGGTGTATCCAAAGATGGTACAGAAGAAATAATTTTTACTGTATTTCCTGCATCTTTTAAAGACCATGGGCTTAAATCAGTTTTTAATACTGTGAAATCTAAAGCTTTAGCTCCTACTGCTAATTGAGCACCTTCTAAATTTTGGGGTGCACCTTGAAATGCAACTGTCATCTTTATACTCCTTTAAATAAAAGTTTATAAAAAATAAATAATTATTAAATTCAATTAATTATTTGAAGAATAATATATAATTATTGTCAAAAAAGTCAATAACAAAATGTTTATAATTATTTTTTATTTGATTTTTCTAATAATTTTAATCTTATTAAGAATTCTTTATTATATTTTATATTTATATTAATCTCTTCTTTTGTTATATAATGAGTAAATTTTATTTCTTTAGCTATAAGAGCAAATCCCTTCATTTTGTATACAGCAGCATTTTTTGAATATATTCTATCTCCTATAATTGAATGCCCAATGTATGAAAGATGTACCCTTATCTGATGTGTTCTTCCAGTTACTGGATTTAATTCTAGTAATGTATGTTCATTTAATTTTTTTAATACCTTGTAATAAGTTACAGCTGTTTCTCCGCCTTCTTTTATTGATAATGGAATTCTCCTATTTGGATTTTTTTTGTCAATTCCTATTGATATATTTATAGTACCATTTTCCTTTTCTAAATAACCTTGAACTATTGCATGATAACCTTTTTTTATTGTTTTATTTCTAAATGATTCTTCAAAATATTTTTTTGTTTCTTTATCTTTAGCAATAATTACTATTCCAGATGTGAATTTATCTATTCTATGTACTAAATATAAATTATGAATATGATTATATTGTTTTTTTATAGCATTTATTAAATTATTATCAACTTCAATACCTGCTTCTTTATCAACAGCAATAAAATAATCATCTTCGTAAATAATTTCCATTCTGCATCACTTTATAATTTTTCTATAATAAGAGATATTCTAGTTAAAAAATAATTAACATTTCTTAAACTTTCCATAATTAGAAATATTAATTTTTCTCTATTTTCTCTCTCGCCTCTATCACACATAAGTATAGTTGCAGATAGTATAGTTTGTAATATACCTGCCTTATTTTGATATTCTTTCACTGTATTCATAGTTTCATAATATAAATTATCTATATTACATGAATTGTTATTTATATTATCATAAGTATTGGATAAAATATTTCTGAACTCTTCTAGTAAATTTTTTAATTCGCTATAAGCTTTTTTTATATTAGCATCATTATCTTTTTTGTATATACTTTTTGCAATATGTAATGATTTCTTTCTTATATTATTTATAATAAAATCTTCAATTTGTCCTTCTTCTATGGAATTTATTTTAACCGCTTCTTTTGTTATTCTCTTTATTTTCATATTTGAATATTTATTTCTATACTCATCAAAATATTCCATTTGACTTTCAAATACAAATTCTGTAGGAGGATAATTATCTATATTAGTATTATTTCTTATCGTATTAAAATAATATGATTCATAAGTTTTTAATTTATTAGTTTTATTTACCATATATTCATATGATAGGGCATGCTTCATATGTCTTTCATAAAAAGGATAGCTATTATCAAAACCTATTAATAATATTTCATCTAATCCCAAATAGCAAGCAAAATCTATCATTGTAGTTGCAACGGTGCTTGAAGTTGTAAGGTATGATAATTTAGTAAATTTCTGAATATATTTTATTAGCCCTAAATTTTCAGATGATGTAAATCTTATAATATTTGATTTTATGCATTTAGGTATGATTTTGTTTGCAGCTATATCCATAACTAAATATGGGAATTGAGTATTTTCATATACAAAATCTAAAGAATTAAAAAATCCTCCATCTACCGTAATAACAAAATCGGGTATTATACCATGTTTACATAATACACTATAACTTGTATCAACGCATATAATTAATAAATTTTCTCTTTCTTTTTTTATTATATCTATACTATGTTTTAATGTAGGACCCGGACATATTAATAATGCTTTTAAACCTTTAAATGCCTCTTTAAATAAGGATATATCTGATGAATTATTTATATACTCACTGTTAAATATGATATTTTTAGTCCATATATTTTCAAAATACATATTAGTAAATATATTTGATACTTCTTTTTCTACTATATTTAGTATTTTTGTATAAAAGATATTTGCATTATCCTTTTCTTCTTTTGTAAGTGCTGGAAGCATTACTAAATTGATTCCATTTATACTTTTATAATCAACGATTTTGTTTATATAATTGATACTGTCATCTTTATGTATAAAAAAAATATTATTATTGTCAGTGTTATATATATTATTATAGGAGTATTTAAATACAGAAATATCTTCTATAACTACTATTATTTTTAAAGTTTTTATAATTTCTTTATTAAAATAATCATTAATATTTTCTATTAAATATTTTAGAATATATCCCAATCCATAGCCATATATTATTAGCAGATTTTTATTTTTATTAATATTTTCTAATACTCTTTTACATTCATTATTTATATTATATTTGCTATGCAAAGCTCTGCCATTTTTTGAAATTACTATAATATTATCTTTATTTTTTTCTATTTTGTATGAAGCATCAAGTTCGCTTTTTTTATCATTCATTAAAGAGTGAAGTTTTGCTGATATATTCATCTCTCTATAATAACAAAAAAAATATAAAAATCAAATATATGACAGTATAATATAATGCAAAATTATATGATTATTTTATTAAAAAGTAATTGACAATATTGATAATTATTATAAAATATGTAATTGATACATTATAATAGTTATGGGGTATTTTATGTCAAGTTTTCCATTGGGATATAATAGTAAAGTGGGTAAACCGTATAAAGTAATGGTAATAGATGATTCTAGTACTATAAGAATAGCTGAGAGAAAAATATTATTATCAGAAGAATTTGATGTAACATTAGAAGCTGATGGAGCTATGGATGCTTTAACAAAACTTAGAGAAGCAGTAGATAAGCCTGATATAATAATGATGGATTTTGAAATGCCGCAAATGAATGGAATTGATTTACTTAAGAGAATAAGAGCATTAAATATAGATTCTAAAATAATAGTTGTTACTTCCTATGCTAATAAAGGTGTGTTAATGGAGTTTCTCAAATTGAAAGTAGATGGTTATGTTGTTAAACCTATTCAGCGTCAAACTGTTATGTATCATTTAGCTAAAGTTATAGGTAGAGAAGATTATTTAAAATAATTGTATTTATAATTTCATTAATTATATAGGACTGTTATGAATCAAGTATTTGATAAAATAAAAGGTAAATTAATAGTTTCTTGTCAAGCATTAATAGATGAGCCTTTATATAGTTCTTTTATAATGGGGAGAATGGCTTTAGCTGCATCACAGGCTGGGGCAGGAGGAATAAGGGCTAATACTATTCCTGATATACAGGAAATAAAGAAAAATACTAATCTTCCTATTATAGGAATTATAAAGAAAAATTATGGGGATTGTAATGTATATATAAGCCCTACTATTAAAGAAGTAGAAGAATTAATTAAAGAAGTTGTAGATATCATCGCAATAGATGCCACAAATAGAGAAAGACCTGATAAAATAAAACTAAAAGATTTCGTAAAGTCTATAAAGGATAAATACCCCTCTCAAATCATAATGGGAGATATTTCTAATGTTTCTGAGGCTATTTATGCTGAACAAATAGGTATAGATATTGTAGGAACCACATTATGTGGATATACTGATTATACAAAAGGAAATGATCCGTTAAGTACATTAGAAGAAGTATTAAAATCTGTAAAAATACCTGTTATAGGTGAAGGTAATTTAGATACTCCAAATAAGGCTAAAAAGGCTATAGAAATGGGAGCATTAGCCGTTGTTGTAGGCGGTGCTATAACAAGACCTAAACAAATAGCAGAAAAATTTGTTAAGGCTATAGAATCTTTATAAAAAATTATAGCTTTATATAATATTAAAAATATACTCTTTACTAACAAAACTTTTATAAATTATATATTGATTAAAATATTAATTTATGGTAGTATAGTGGCATATGATATTTCATAGTTATGATATAATTTATAGACAGTCTACAGTCTACAGTCTACAGTCTACAGTCTACAGTCTACAGTCTACAGTCTACAGTCTACAGTCTACAGTCTACAGTCTACAG
>NZ_JARHYI010000067.1 GCF_029258575.1 Brachyspira sp.
AAGCTGTTCGGGCTGTAGTTCCTGCAACAAAATGTTCTATTAACTTTAATTGTTTTTCTCGGCTTAATTTACTTCGTTTCATAACTAAATTATAACAAATTTAAGTTATCTAGGACAGCCCCTAAAATAATATATATTTGATAATAGTCATAGATTTTATGGCTAATTAAATTTGAAAAAATGTTTGACATAAGCATAAAATTTTGTTAATATGATGTATTGTTAAAAAATTTAAAAAAATTAAGAGGTAATTAAAGAATGTTCACAGCTACATTATATGCACAAGGAGCACAAACTGCTCAGGCAGGAAGTCCAATAGTATCAATAGGTATGATGGTTGTAATTTTTGCCATATTCTATTTTTTATTAATAAGACCACAGAAACAGCAGCAAAAAAAATTAGCACAAAGTATAGCTGAATTGAAAAAAGGAGATAAAATAATAGTATCAGGTGGAATAGTAGCTGAATATATTTCAGATAAAGAAGGTGGAAGAATAGCTATAGTTAAAGTTGGTGAAAATACTAAAATGGAAATAATAAAATCTTCTATATCAGCAGTTGTTACAGAAGAAATGTTAAATCCTCCTAAAAAAGAAGAAAAGAAAAAAGCTATAGAAGATAAAAATCAGATAAAAGAAGATTTAGAGAAAGCTCAGGTAGAAGATAAAAAAGAATGATCTATATTAAAAAATAAATAATAATAAAACAGGATAATATATATGAGTCATAATTTAAGATTAGCATTCATTATCATAGGACTTGGTGTAATGGCTTGGTTTATTACTCCTACAGTGAGATGGTATTTTTTTACATCTGAAGATAAAAAAGATGAGAGTAATTTGTCTTTAGATGAAATGATAGCTAAAGGATACACTAAAGAACAGATAGATAATGTTCAATCTCTTAAACGTTTAAGAAGTGAATCTGTTAATATGGGTTTGGATTTGCAAGGCGGTATAAGAATAGTACTTCAGGCTGATTTTGAGGAATATGCTAAAAGACTTGAAAGGAATATTACATCTCTTACATCGGAAGAGAAAAATGATGCTATGGAAAGACTTATATCAAGACTTAGAGGAAGAATTGACCAGTTTGGAGTAAGCGAGGTTGGTATAAGAAAGCAAGGTGAGGATAGAGTAGTAGTTGAACTTCCGGGAGCAAGAGATCCTGATAGAATAAAAAGTGTAGTATTAAGTCAGGGTGCTTTAACATTTAATTTAGTTGATGAACAGTCTACAGCCACTTTAACTACTAATGATATGCTTATGGGAGTATTTACTAATACTGGTAAAGTACCTGAATATGGAAAACAACTTTATTTCTATAGTGAAAAAGATGATTTTGGAAGAAGAATCAGAGGTGCTCCTGTTATAGTTAATAAAGAGCCTTCTCTTGAGGGAAGTGCTTTGATTAATGCTCAAGTAGGAGGCGGTCAGTTCGGAGATGTTACTGTAGAGTTTGAACTTAATAATGAAGGTTCTACTCAATTTGCTGAAGTTACTGCTCAAAATAAAAATAGAATGCTTGCTATAGTATTAGATGATAAAGTTATCAGTGCTCCTAATATCAATGATGAAATAAGAGGAGGAAGAGGAGTTATTACTGGAAGATTTACTTTAGAGGAAGCTCAGGATTTAGCTAGAATATTAAAAGAAGGTGCTTTGCCTATTAATGTAAGTATAGTGGAAGAAGAGGTTGTAGGGCAGTCTATAGGTGCTGACTCTGTTAAGGCTGGAGCTACTGCTTTACTTATGGCTGCTATTTTGGTAGCTGTATTTATGATTGCAGTTTATAGAGTTTCAGGAGTTTTAGCTACTATTGCTATGATTGTAAATGTTATACTTATTATAGCAGTATTATCACCTTTAAGATTTACTTTAACTTTACCTGGTATAGCGGGTTTGATTCTTACTATAGGTATGGCAGTTGATGCTAATGTTATCATTTTTGAGCGTATAAAAGATGAATTAAAAATAAAATCTAATGTTTCTGAAGCTATTATATCAGGTTATGATAGGGCATTTGCTACTATATTTGACTCTAATATTACTACAATAATAGTAGCTTTAATACTTTGGATATTTGGAAGCGGTCCTGTACAGGGTTTTGCTATTACTTTGTTTTTTGGTATATTAATAAACCTATTTACAGCTGTGTTTATTACTAGATATATCTATGAAGAGATTATAAGAACTAAAGTGGTAAAGAAAGCTGGGTTCTTTTTTATATAATATAAGGATTGCATAAATGAGTGAAGATATTAAAAAAGAAAATAATGATTTAACGAAAAATAAAATACCTTTTGTTAAATTTATGCCTATTGCAGCTGTTATATCTGCTATACTATTCATAGCTTCTATCGGTTTATTTATTAGTAAACTAAGTACTAATAGTTTTAATATGGGTATTGATTTTGCAGGTGGTGTGGAATTAAAAGTAAAAATAGATAATCCAGAAGTTATTAATATTGCTGAGATAAGAGCTTTATACAATAATTTCGGAACAGAAACTATAAATATTCAGGAACTTGAAGGCGAAGATAATATCAATGCTTTTCTATTGAGATTTAGAGGCTCTAATGAAGAATCTGACAGAGCTATGAAAGTTCTATATGATAAATATACTCAGCAAAAAGTTTCTCTTATAGGAAGTAGTATTATAAGTGGTGTAGTTTCTGCAGATAATTTGAAATTAGCTTTCATATTAATAATTGTTTCTTGGGTAATCATTATGATTTATATTACTATAAGATTCAATTATAGATATGCTTTTCCTGCCATAATTACACTTATACATAATGTAGTTATAGTATTTGGTATACTTCTTTTCTTGAATAAAGAGTTTTCAGTACTTGTTCTCTCTTCAATGCTTACTTTAATAGGATATACAATTAATGACATCATAGTTGTATTTGACAGAATAAGAGAGAATGATGATATTAAAAGACCATTTAAAGAGATTGTTAATATAAGTTTAAACAATGTTGTGGGAAGAACTATCATAACAAGTATTTCTACTCTTCTTGCGGCACTTGCTATAATGATATGGGGCGGATTCATACTTTATGATTTTGCATTTACATTCTTCTGTGGTGTTGTTATAGGTACTTATGCTAGTAACTTCATAGCAAGCGGACTTTTAATTTTATTTATGAAAACTAAAAAAGATTGAAAATTAATTTAATGAAATATAATAAAAGAGCATGTATTTTTATGCATGCTCTTTTTTATTTGCATAATTATTAGAATATAAAGAACATTGTATGTATTTTATAAATATGCTAAAAATTCATCATTAATGTGATAATGATATTTTTGACAATATATTGATTTTAGTATATTATTTTTTTACTATTAAATTAATAATGGAATGAAAATTATGAATGACATTCAAATACCAAATATTAATAATTTTATATAGGTTTTTTAATGACTGAGAAAATTAACAATCTTAAGCAGTATATCAATGAAAATTTCTTACTTACTTTAACTAATAAGGGAATATATAATCGTTCTGTAAAGGATATTGATAATATTATAAATAATACGCCAGAGAAAATAAAACTTGAAGAGTTTGAGGGTAAAATAAAAGTAACGATAGATTCTTCTGATAGTATAGAAGTTATATTAAATGATGGGGATATAAAAGCTAGTGAATGTACATGTCCTTCAAAGGATATTTGTAAGCATATTATAATGTCGCTTTTGTATATAAAAAATATAGAAAGCTCTGTTTCAGATGAAAAAGATTTAAATAATGAAGTAGAAAATCAAGAAAATGGAAAAGAAGAGATTTTTCATAATGTTTTTGATGAAGTTAAAAATATCACATTCGATGAGATAAAAAAATTAAGTACAAAAAGAAATTTTGAATATGCCTTTGATAGATTTTATGAGGGTATAGAAGTATCTATAAAAGAAGATGCAATGCTTGAAATTAATATACCAGAAGAAGAAATTAAAATTTATTTTCCCAAAAAAGATAGTATACAAAAGTCTATATGTTCTTGCAAAGATTCTTCTTTATGCCTCCATAAAATAATAGCTATACTTGAATACAAAAAAATGTATGGAACTTTAGAAGAGATAATTGAAGATGATAAGGAGATAGATGAAAATATTTTAAAATTCTCTAAGGAGTTTATTGAAAATATTTTTGAGAAGGGATTTTATTCATGTAGCGAAAAGGATTTTGATATAGCAGAGCAATTGAGTATAAAACTGCAAATAAAAAATATGCCTGAAATCGCTAAAATGTTTAGAAGTATTGCAGATAGTGTAGATGCTATGCTTAATAAAAAAGCTTCTTTTAATAAATTATTTTCATTTGCAATTATTTCAAGACTTTATAATACCATAAAATATATAGAGAAATCAAAAATAGAAAATGATAATAAAATGCTTAAATTATTAGGAGGAGAGATTAGAAGCAAATATATAAATAGACAAAATGGAGAATTATTGGGAATAGGTGCTTATCCTTGGATTTCTTCTACTGGATATTTAGGAGTCAGTTCATATTTATATAATTTAAATACAAAGAGATTATCATTTTTTTCTTATGTTATACCTACATTTTATGATAATGCAAAAACTTCTTATGAAGATGTTAGAAGTAATTATAGAAAAAAAATACATTTTGAAAATAATATATCTATAGAAGAGATATCTAAATATAAAATTAAATTTATAAATTATAAAGTTAATAGTTATGAAAGAATATCATCTAGTAAATATACTTCTGTTATTTTAAATGATAGAGTAACTTATCAATTATTAGAACAAATGAAGTATTCTAAAAATAATGAAGAGCTTTTTGCAAAAAGTTATGATGATATAATAAACATTGATTTTAAATATGATTATTTTAATAAAAATGAAAGAACTAAAGTTATAATAGCAAAATTTCAGAAAATAGAAAATATTAATTTTAATAAAATAGAACAAATACTTTATTTTGATATAGTCGATAATTATAAAGAAAGTAATGAAGAAAGACTAACTTTAAATATAAAATATACATCTATTCATTCAAATGGTATACAATATATAATTGACTATAAAAATTCTGATATTGATAAGGATAGATTTATAGTTATTGAAAAAACTAAATATTATATTCGCCCTATAAGTATAATAAATGTCAATGCAGTTATAAATATATTTTTTGATACTTAACAGCAAGAAGTTTAATCTTCCCGCCGTTAAATATAATTTATGATTTATTTATGTACAAATTCTCTGATTTTTTTAGCTGTTTCTTTTAATAAAGGTATATCTTGAGTTAAAGCTATTCTAAAGTAATTTTCACTTCCAAAAGCAATACCAGGCACTACAGCAACCCCTACTTCATCTAATAAACGCATAGCAAAATCTAAAGAAGGCTCTTTTGAAAATTTTTCATATCCTACAAATAAATAGAAAGCTCCTCTAGGCTCTACAACATCAAAACCTAAATCGGTTAATTCTTTAGCTAGGAAAAATGCCCTTTCTTTATAAATATCTCTGAATTCCTCTATGATAGGATATTTTTCTAAAGCATATTCAGCAATAGCACATGAAAGAGTTACCATACTTCCTACATTATTAAAACTAGCATTAACTAAACATTTTCTTACATATTCAGGAGCTATACTGTATCCTATTCTCCAGCCTGTCATAGAATGAGATTTTGAAAAACCATTAAGAACTATAACTTTATCTTTTATAGAAGGATAAGAAGCAAATGAAATAAATGGATAGAATGATATAGCAGAATATATTTCATCGGCTATTATAAATATATCTTTCTTCTCAAAATATTTTACAAGTTCGTCCATTTCCTCTTTTTTTAGCATATATCCTGAAGGATTTCCCGGATTACTGAAAAGTATAGCTTTAGTTTTATTAGTTATTACTTTCTCTATTGTTTCAGGCTTTATTACTAGATTATCTGCCCTTGTATCCATAAATACAGTTTTTCCATAAGCAAGATTAATTGACTGTTCATAAGGTGAGAAGAAAGGAGTAGGTACTATAACTTCATCATCTATATTTAAAATAGTTCTGAATACTGAAGAGATACCTTCCATAGAACCAATATGCATAGTAACATTATCAGCTTTTATATCTGAATTATAGTATTTATTATAATGATTAGCTACCAATGTTCTTATATGTTCGCTTCCTCCAGAATGCGTATAGCCTAAAGTGTGAGTTTTAGCGTATTCACATCCGTATTCAATGAGTTCTTTAGGAGGTGCTAAATCAGGCTCTCCTATTGTGAGCATTATTGAATTTTCTTTTTTCTGTGCTTTTTCTGTAAGCTCTCTTATAAGCGAATATGGTACATTTACTATATTTTTATTAAGTTCCATAATAATTCTCCATAATTCTAATTATATTTTAAATACAATATTGTATACAATAATATTATATATAATAATATTTTACCAAATATATTTTATTTGTCAAATTATAATTTTCCAAAAATAATATAGTATAATTTTTTTATATACATTGATAATAAAAAAAGGTGCCAACTTTATTAAAGTAAACACCTTAATTAGTTTATATTCTTTATTTAATTATCATTAACTTGTTTATTATCTATTCTCAAAGAAAAATCCGAAGCTAAACATCAAACCTACAGAATGATATTGTTTAACAGTATGAGAAGCAAATAGATTATTCATATCATTAGCATTAAAAATCATATTTTCATAAGATAAATGGACACCAGCAATGAAATCTGTTTTTTCTGTTTTAAAGAATTTCCTTTCAAATGATAATCTTACATAAGGAGATATTGGAACTGATTTATAATTCATATTTATTAAGGGATTAAACTGCACTCCTGAAGATATTCCTACAAGAAGATTTTGATTATTTTTAGTTAAATCAAATTTTAAAGCTACTCCTGTATATATTCCGAATGCTGATACTCTGTTAATCAAAGATGTATTTTTATCGATTACAGATACCATATGCTCATTAATACCAAAATCAAATAAAAGATCTATACCACTTAATAAATTAACATTATTTAATTTAAATCCATATCCTATTTGAAAATTTATATCTAATCTTGGATCTAATAATACACTATTATAATCTTTAGTTTCAGCTATATTGATATCCGCACCTAATCTAGGGCTTATTCCAAATTTAAAATTAGCAAAAAGATTAAAAGAAAATAATATTAACAATGCTGGTATATAAAATATTTTTTTTGATATAATCATTATGTAAAATCCTTAAATTAAATCACATATGTAATAAACATATATATAAATATATTTGTAAAATATATTTATATTATAATAACTTTAAGCACTCTCAAAATTTTGTTTTGGATCTGTTGGTTTTGCATTACTGCATGATGGCAAACTAATTAATATTAATGTTACCATAAAAATAGATAAAATTTTTTTCATATTTTAATTCCTAGTATTTTTATATGATAAAAATTATCAAAAAAAAAATTAATAAACAAATTATAGTTCATAAATTATTAATAAAATAAACTTTTTACAAAAAATACAAATTATTTATATTAATATTTTAAAAAAATGAATATAAAAAAATTGCAGCTTATAAAAAATATTATAAACTGCAATTAATATTTTATCTAAATATTAAGTTTTTTTAATTATTATTTTCTTAAATCATCTACTAATTTAGTTTTATCAGCAGTTTTATCATCTTTAGTTTTTATTACTTTAGCAGGATTACCGGCAACCACCTGATTTTCTTCAACATCTTCTAAAACAACAGCACCAGCCCCTATAACAGCATTCTTTCCAATATGAACGCCTTCTATAATAACAGCATTAGCTCCTATTACAACATTATCCTCTACAATAACAGGCTTTGCAGAAGGAGGCTCAATAACACCTGCAAGTACAGCACCTGCACCAATATGACAGTTCTTTCCTACAATAGCACGTCCGCCCAAAACAGCACCCATATCTATCATAGTGTTTTCCCCTATTTCAGCACCTATATTGATAACAGCACCCATCATAATAACAGCATTATCGCCAATTTTTACTTTATCTCTAATAATAGCACCAGGCTCTATTCTGGCATTTACATTGAAATAATCTAAAGTAGGTACACCAGAATTTCTTCTATCATTTTCCAAATAATAATCTTCTATAAATTTTTCGTATTCTTTTAATATTCTTTTTATCTCTTCATATTCTCCAACTACAAAATGAAATTCACCTGAAGAAAATACTTTGGCATTACTTTTTATTTTAGGTAAATTACCTTTTATATATATTTTCACAGGAGTTTGCTTTTTAGAATTTTTAATAAATGCAATAATATCTTCTGACTTTTCTAACATATCCATGTCCATTTCTCCTATAATAATTTATCAAATATTTTAAGATAAAACTTCTTTCATTCTGTAAAGACCAGGTTTTTTTCCTAAAAGGAATTTGGCAGCTTTTATAGCACCATTAGCAAAAATTCTTCTTGAAGTAGAAGAGTGTCTAATTTCTATAACCTCATCATCACCATAGAAAATAACGCTATGATCACCTACAACAGAACCACCTCTTACAGAATGTATCCCTATTTCTTTTTTATCTCTTACATGAAGTCCGCTTCTTCCTCTAACTAAAGACATTTCATTATCCAAAGCATCATTAATGATATTGTAAAGACTTTTAGCAGTACCGCTAGGAGAGTCAACTTTTCTATTATGATGAGTTTCAATAATTTCAATATCAAAATTTTTAAGTTGAGGAGCTATTTTAGAAACAACCTCATTCATAAGATTAATTCCGATACAAGTATTAGATGATAATACTATAGGTACATGTGTAGAAGCTTCAATTATTTTAGCAAGCACCATTTCATCATATCCTGTAGTACATATAACCATAGGAATATTATTTTTTACACCATATTCTATCATATCAGGAAGTCTTGAAAAATGAGAAAAGTCTACAATAACATCTCCTTTTTCATTTGTGAAGTCATCAGCAAAACCAGCAATTTCTATTTCACCTTCTTTTTCTATAACTTCTTTTAATATTGAACTCATTACTCCAGTTCCATGTATTATTACTTTCATATTGCACTCCATAGTTTTTATTTTATTATTTTTTTAAATTGTATTTATTAATAACTTGTTTTACAAGCTCTCTATTTTTTTCAGTTAAAGGTCCTAATGGTGAACGGCATTCTCCCACATCAAAACCCATTATATTCATAGCCTCTTTTATAGGTACAGGATTTGTTTCTATAAACATAGCTCTAGTCAAATCTATATATTTAATTTGAGCTTTAATAGATTCATTAACATTTCCGTTTAAGAAATTCATAACCATATCATGATTTTCTTTAGGTATAATATTACCAGTAACGGATATAACACCTTTAGCCCCTAAAGCCATCATAGGAGTTACCATATCATCATTACCAGAATATATATCTAATTTCGGAACAATATTTGCAATATCAGCGACATATCCTATATCTCCACTGGCTTCTTTAATGCCCTGTATATTAGAAACTTCAGATAAAGTTTTAATAACATTCAAAGATAATTTTACCCCTGTTCTTGAAGGCACGCTATATATAATAACTGGACATTTAACATTATTAGCTATTTGAGTATAATAATCAATAAGTCCGCTTTCATTCCCTTTATTGTAATAAGGCGTTACTGCCATAACTATATCAGCACCATATTCATAAGATTTTTTACTGAATTCTACTGCTGTTGCGGTATTATTGGTTCCTGTACCTGCTATTACTATAGTTCTTTTTTTGACAACTTCTATACAAAATTTAATAACTTCCATTCTCTCTTGAGCTGTGAGAGTTGCACTTTCTGCTGTAGTACCTGCTGCGATTATAGCATCTATTTTATTTGCTATTTGGAATTCTATAAGCTCTTCTAGTTTTTTGTAATTAATTTGATTATCTTTTGTAAAAGGTGTTATTAAAGCTACACCAGCTCCTTCAAATAATGACATATTTATCTCCTTTAATTATATATTGTATTATAAATTTTTTCCATAGTAAAAATACAATAATTATGTTAATTTGTGAACTTTTCTTTATTTTTATAAGTATTATAAACATTTAATACTTGGATTTTTACTCCAAAATTAATAGCCTCCTCATCTATATCGAATAACCCATTGTGAATAGGTGCATTTATTTTTTCATTTGAAACACCTAAACTAAAAAAAGAACCTTTTATTCTTTGAAGATAATAGCTGAAATCCTCTGTAGTCATATTTGGATTTTCTTCCAAACTATTTTCCTTACCGAAAGCATCTTCTGCTGATTGTCTTATAATATCAACAGCATCTTTATGATTTATTAAGGCAGGATAAGAAGGTATATTAATAAATTTTCCTTCTGCATTAAAACTTTTTGCAGTATTAGTAACTATATTTTCTATTGTACTTAATCTACTAGCTCTTGTATTGTCATTGCATAGCATTCTAATTATTCCTTCCATTTTTACATTATCAGCTACTATATTACCAGCACTACCTCCATTTATAGTCCCAATATGAAGTCTAATAGTTCCATCTGTAAATGCTGATGTAAAGCTATGAAGCTGAGTTATAATATGAGAAGCAATTACTATAGGATCTATTCCATTATATGATTTTGCTCCATGAGCAGATTTTCCTTGTATATGTATTTTAAACATATTAGAACTTGCATACATTGCTCCATAAGTTGTGCTTACTTGTCCTACTTTTATTTCTGGACGCACATGAAGACCATAAATTACATTAACATTTTCCAAAGCATTTTCATTAATCATAGGTAAAGCACCACCTGTAGTTTCTTCTGCAGGCTGATATATAAGTCTTATATTGCAAGGGGGCTTTATTTTTGAAAAATATTTTGCTATTCCTGTAAGTACTGTAGTATGAACATCATGTCCGCAGGAATGACATTTTCCTTTATTTTTTGAAGAATAAGAACATTCTTTTTTATCTTCCATAGGTAAAGCGTCCATATCCGCCCTAAAAGCAATAGTGAAATTTTTGTCTTCTCCTTCTATATCCGCTATTATTCCTGTTTTGGCTATTTCTGTTTTATGATTTATATTGAGAGATTTTAATATAGAAGATATTTTTTCTGAAGTTCTAAATTCTTCAAAACCAAGTTCTGGATTGGCATGTAAGTCTCTTCTCAAATCTATTAAAAAATCTTTCATAGATAAAAGCAAATCATTTGATACTATATAACTATTATTTTGCATTATTATTACACCTTTATAATTTTTAAAATAATTATAAAATTATATTTATTTTTTATTGATGAAATTATTTATATAGAAAATTATTTCTTGGATTTTGATGAGTTACGTTTGAAAGATTTATAGAATTTAGAAAGTTGAAAATATATATTTGAATGTGAAACATTACAGGTTAACGAAGTATACATTTTAAACTCCTTAAAATTATTTATAGTATTATTATATGTAATAATACTATAAAAGTCAAGAACAACATCATTATTTTTTTTAAATATGAATTATTCTATAAAAAAAATCTATTTTATAATAAAAGCATTATATATTTTTTTATTTACTTTAATCAGCCCATCTACCAACCCCTAAATTTATATAAAAAAGGAATGCATATTTAAAAATATACATTCCTTAAAATATTCAAAATTATTTATTATAATCTTATTCCAATCTGAGCACCTAAATCTACACTTGATAATTTAAAATCATAAGTTTTACTTTCCATAAATGGTATATCATAAGCAATATAAATACCTGCTGTTATGTTTAGAGGAAGTATAAAATCAAGAGTAGCTTTTACATAAGGGATAAATGGTTTATTAAATTCTTTATATATGGTTTTAGTATCATATAAACTTGCTGACCCTATTGAATCGGAGCTTAATTTTTGATACATAAGTCCTGATATAGGGAATTTAAATCCACCGCCTATACCTATAGATATAAATCCTACATCTATTCTAGGAAGAAGCCCTAAATTAAAGCTGTCAAATGAAGCACCGTATTTTCCTTTTTGTCCTTTTATTCCGAATGCAAATACATCTTTTTGATAACCTATATCAAGTCCTATACCTAATGCTATATTGCTGATACCAAAATAATATCCAGGTATAACATGAATACCGAATTCAAAACCTGCATCGGATTTTGTGTATTTAGAAGCATCAGTACCATTATAAGTACCCAAACTCACTCCAAATGGAAATAATACATTCACTTCAAAACCAGTTTTAGCCATTAAATTTCCGCTTAGGCTTATAACAATCAAACTTGCAATTACTATTATTTTTTTCATAATATATCCTTTTATATTGTTTTATTGTTCTAGAATATCGGAAAAATAAGAAATATATATTGTAAAATATTTAAAAAGAACAATAAAAAAAGGAATGCATATTTGATTTTATGCATTCCTCTCAACACTTTTTATGTCGATATTAGTTAGAATCTTAAACCGAATTCACCGCCTAAATCGAAAGACGAAATTTTTATATTGCTGACAGGATCTTTGTATTCTATTAAAGGTATATCATAAGAGGCATATACGCCCAAAACTATATTATAAGGTAGAAGAAAATCAACTACTGCTTTGACGTAAGGTATATAAGGATTTTTGAAATTTTCCTGTAATCTTTTATAATCGTATACTTGAGAAGTATATCCTCCATCGCTTTCTCTAAAATAGCTACTTCCTGATAAAGGTATTTTTATACCAGCACCTACCCCTATAGATACGAATGCAATATCTATTCTAGGAAGTATTCCTATCATTAAATTGTCAAAAGCTACTCCTCCTTTTGATTTTTCATCAACTACAGCTTTGAATGCAAATAGATCTCTGTTATAACCTAAATCTAAGCCTAAACCAAATGATAAATATTCAAGACCAAAAAAGTAAGCAGGCTGAACATGAATACCAAATTCAAAACCAACATCTGATTTTATATAAGAAACATTGTTTCCACTGTAAATACCAAAACTAGCACCTACTGGTATCATTAATCCAAAGCTAAATCCTGTTTTAGCCATTAAACTCCCACTTATAGTCATTATTAATAGTGAAATTATTATAATTAATTTTTCATTATTTGCTCCTTAAAAAATTTACTAATTAATAAGTATCATAGTTTTTATAATAAATTATAGTGTATAAAAAATCAATAGATAAATACCTTATTATAATTGGTATTTATTTTATTTAGTCTATTTTAATAAAAAAATTAAAATTATGATCGTAAGAATAAGGTAACTTTTTTTATTTTTTAACATTCGACTGAATTGTTAAAAAGTACAAAAGTTATAAAATGACATTGCAATAAATAGAAAATAATTATATGTTTTTTATATTAATTTAAATTTTGTAAAAATATATGGTCAGATAAAAAAATCTAATAAGGACTTAAAGAAATATGCAAGAAAAAATTAATGAGCTTAGAAAAAGAAAAGAAAAAATTGAAGAGGCAGGCGGTAAAGATAGGATAGAAGAGCGTCATAAAAAAGGTAAATTAACAGCCAGAGAACGTATTTTGCATCTTTTAGATGAAAACACTTTCTGTGAGATAGATGCTTTTATAGAGCATAGATGCAGTGATTTCGGAATGGAAAAAAATAAGATAGCAGGGGAAGGTGTTGTTACAGGATACGGAAAGATTAATGGCAGACAGGTATGTGTATATGCACAGGACTTTACTGTAATAGGCGGATCTTTAGGACAAATGCATGCAGCTAAAATTTGTAAAATACAGGATATGGCTATAAAATTAGGCTGTCCTTGTATAGGTATAAATGATTCAGGCGGAGCTAGAATACAGGAAGGTATTGACTCATTGAAAGGATATGGGGATATATTCTATAGGAATGTTCAGGCTTCAGGAGTTATACCTCAAATATGTGTTATAATGGGACCTTGTGCAGGTGGAGCTGTTTATTCGCCTGCTTTGATGGACTTCATATTTATGACAGATAAAAGTTCAAATATGTTTATAACAGGTCCTCAGGTTGTAAAGGCGGTAACAGGGGAGCAGGTTTCAGCAGAAGATTTGGGAGGAGCTTTTGTTCATAGTAAAACTTCTGGGGTTGCTTCTTTGATGTTTCCTGATGAAATATCAACTTTAGATGGTGTTAAGAAATTATTATCATATATACCTCAAAATAATTTAGAAGATGTACCTTTAGAAAATACAGGAGATAATCCTAATAGAACAGATGAAGAATTATCAAATGTTCTTCCAGATAGCCCTAATAAGCCTTATGATGTTAAGG
>NZ_JARHYI010000130.1 GCF_029258575.1 Brachyspira sp.
AAAATTTTTATTACTATTGATTTTAATCTTTATTATTAATATAATATTTAACCTAGAAAAAATTTAGTTTTAGAGTATATTAAATGCGTTCCAAAAGAATATATAACATAAAAACTTTTATTTATAATAATAAAATAGTAACTTTGGATCAAATATGCAATGAATTTAAAATATCCAAAAGCACCATAAGAAGAGATATACAGGATTTATTATCATCTGATAAAAGATTCAAAAAAATATATGGCGGTATAAAATTAGATTCTGAAAATAGCTCTGTACCTTTCAATGAAAGAAAAATTACAAATGCTGAAAATAAAATATTAATAGCAAAAAAAGCAGCTGAATTAGTTAAAGATAATGATATTATATTTATAGATTTTGGTACAACTGTTTTGAATATAGTAGATTATTTAAAGCATATAAAGAATCTTACAGTTATAACAAATAATTTGGAAGTTATATATAAAACTATAAATTATGAAAATATGAATGTCATATCTTTATCAGGAGTACTTGATAGAAAAAATTTATCATTGCTTGGAGCATCAAGTGCTAATATACTTAAAACTTTTAATATATCAAAATGTTTTATGTCCACAACAGGTTTATCAGTTACAAATGGCGTTACTGATTTATCTGCATTAGAATCTGAAATAAAATCTATGGCGGTTATTAAAAGTAAAATGGTAGTTCTATTAGCTGATAAAAGTAAATTCAATTGTATCTCATTACAAACATATTGTAATCTCAATCAAATTCATAAATTAATAACAGATGAAATGCCTCCTGATGATATCTATTCCCATCTAAAAGAAAATAATATTGATATTTTAGTTATAAAATAATAATTCTCTAAATTCTTATCATTTTAAATTAAAACCATAGAATTTTTTGACAATATTTTAATTAAGTCATTGACAAGTTTTAATTATTTTTATATAATTATAATATAAAAATAATTATTTTGAGGTTATATTTATGGACTTTATATCAGAATTTAATATTTTTTTGAGTAAGTCTTGCTCAAGTAAAGAAGAGTTATTTGACTTTTTATCAGGAGTTTCAAAAGATTTAGGTATATCAAATGATGCTGATGAAGTGAAGAAAGGATTATTTGATAGGGAGAATGAAGGCTGCACTATTATAGGTGATATGATAGCTATGCCTCATGCCAGATCAGAAGCTATAAATAAACTTCAGGTTATATTGGTATTATTAGAAAATCCAATTGAATATAATAAAGATGAAAATATAGATTTAGCATATTCCATACTAGCTCCATTAAAGGCAAATAATGAATTTATAGATGCATTGAGTTCTGTTGCGACTATTGTACAGAATGATGAACTTCAGGCATTGATAAGAAATTCCAAAAAAGGAGATGAATCAAAGATTATATCAAAGATGGAAGAAGTATTAAAGAACAATGTATAAGATTATAAAAATATAATTAAAAAAACAAGGAGAAATTTTATTATGAAAATAGTAGCAATTACATCTTGTCCTACTGGTGTAGCCCATACTTATATGGCTGCTAGTGCTTTGAAAAAATCTGCATTATCAAATAATGTTGAAATTAAAGTTGAAACTCAAGGTTCTGATGGTATTGGAAATCCATTAACAGCTGATGATATAAAGAATGCAGATTATGTTTTATTTGCAGCTGATAAACCTGTTGAAGATAAAGATAGATTTATCGGAAAGAAAATAATAGAAGTTCCTGTAACTGAAGCGGTAAAAAATTCTGATATTTTGATAAAAAATATAATAAGTGGAAATATTAAATCATATACTTTAGAGTCTTCTTCAGATGAAGATTTAGATGATCTTCTTCAAACTTCTTCAAGAAAAGGAATATACAAACATTTAATGGCTGGATTTTCAAATATGCTTCCTTTTATTATAGCAGGAGGTATATGTATAGGTATTTCATTTGCATTTGGAATAACAGCGTCAAATCCTCAATCTGCTGATTATAATCCTATAGCTGGATTTTTTGATACAATAGGAGGAGGAAAAGTAGGAGCTTTTAGTTTAATTATAGCTATATTATCTGCTTATATTGCTAATAGTGTAGGCGGTAAATCAGCATTTATGCCAGGTATGGTAGCTGGTTTATTGGCTAATTATTATAAGACTGGATTTTTAGGCGGTATATTGTCTGGTTTTGTAGCTGGATATGTTGCTATATTATTAAAGAAATTATTGAATAATTTACCTAAATCTATTTCAAGTTTGAAAGGTGCATTATTATATCCTTTATTCGGCTTAATTTTAACTTGTTTGATATTATGGCCCATATTTATGCCTATAGCTAAATTGATGGATTTAATGGTTCAGGGACTTAATGGTATAGGTGCATCTCATAAAGGAATAATAGGTTTGATAGTTGCTGGAATGATGGCTACTGATATGGGTGGACCTATAAATAAAACAGCAGGATTATTTGCTAATGCGGCTTTTGCTTCTGGAAATCCTGATTTTATGAGTGCTATGATGGCAGGGGGAATGGTTCCTCCTTTGGGAATAGCTTTATGTACAACATTATTTGCTAAATATTTCACTGAAACAGAGAGAAAGGCTGGTAAAACTTGTTATTTTTTAGGTGCTTGTTTTATTACAGAAGGAGTAATCCCTTTTGCCGTATCAGATCCTATAAAAGTGATAACTTCATCTATAATAGGTGCTATGGTTTCAGGTTTTTTTACTCAGTATTTCAATATTGTTATGATGGCTTCACATGGAGGTATTTTTGTAATACCTATAACAAATAAACCTATATTATATACTGTAATAATAATTTTAGGTTCTGTTATCACTGCTTTAGTTTTAGGTTTTTGGAAAAAATTTTCTGTAAAGAATTAATATAAATAATTGGGAGGAATAAAATTATGTCTATTGTAACTTTAAAAGATGCTTTGAATAGAGCAAAAAAAGATAAATATGGTATAGGAGCTTTTAATATAAGTTCTTTTACTTTTTTAGAAACAGTTATTGAAGCTGCTGAAGCTAAGAGGAGTCCTGTTATAGTACAAATTGCTGAAGGTCATATAGCTGATATGCCTCGTTTTGATTCTTTTTGTAAAGCTGTTGTAAATATGGCTTCTTCAGCATCAATTCCTGTTGTGGTGCATTTGGATCATGGTCAAACATTACCTATTGTTATGATATGTATACAAAATGGTTTTTCTTCTATAATGATGGATGCTTCTTCTTATCCTTATGAAGAGAATATTAAAAAGACTAAGGAGATAGTTGATATATGTCATAGTGTAGGAATATCTGTGGAAGGGGAATTAGGAACTATTGGTGGAGCTGAGGCTAATATTGTAAGAGAAGAAGATGCATTTACAAATCCTGATGAAGCTTTAGATTTTGTAAATAAAACACAAATAGATGCTTTGGCTATATCTATAGGAAATGTTCATGGAAATTATAAGGGAGAACCTAAATTAGATTTTGAAAGATTGGAAAATATATCTAAAGCAACTAATTTACCTTTAGTTTTGCATGGTGGCTCTGGAATATATGATGATGATTTCAGAAAGGCTGTTACTCTTGGAATATGCAAGATAAATTTCTATACTGGAAATTGCAAATCTGCTGGTAAAGCTGTTATGGATTTCGTTAAAGAAGATCCTGAAAAAAATGGTACTGATTTAATGAAATTGATTAAGGGTATAAGAAAAAATGTTTATGAAACTGTTTGCCACAATATTGATGTATTTGGAAGTTCAAATAAGGCTTGGTAATAATTAAATCTTTATTTTAGGTACAAATAAAAAATTGTTTGTACCTTTTTTGTGTATAATTTTTGTTTTTATGATAAAACTCTTATTTTAAAGAAACTACTGAATAATATTTTATAATAAAAAAATCATATATTTGAGAAATTTGTTGACAAAAATGTATATAAATACTATAATTATAGTGCAAAAAATAAATTTTAGGAGTTTAAAAATGGCTAGATTTACCATACCTAGAGATTTATACTATGGCGATAATGCTATGGAAGAATTAAAAAACTTAAAAGGTTATAAAAAAGCTATAATTGTTACAGGCGGTTCTTCTATGAAAAAAGGAGGATTCCTAGTAAAATGTGAGCAGATATTAAAAGACACTGGTTTAGAAGTAAAAATTTATGACGGTGTTGAGCCTGATCCTTCTATAGAAACAGTTTATAAGGGTGCTGAGGCTATGAGAGAATTTAATCCTGATGTAATAGTAGCATTAGGCGGTGGTTCTTCTATCGATGCTGCTAAAGCTATGTGGGTATTCTATGAATATCCTGAGAAAAAATTCGATGATATTAAAACTCCTTTCACTATGCCTAAACTTAGAAAGAAAGCTATATTTGTAGCAATTCCTTCTACAAGCGGTACAGCTTCAGAAGTTACAGCATTCTCCGTTATAACTGATTATTCTACAAACATTAAATACCCATTAGCAGATTTTGAAATTACTCCTGATATTGCAATACTTGATTATTCTATACCTATGACTATGCCTGAAAAAATATCTGCTGATACTGGTATGGATGCTTTGACTCACTCTGTAGAAGCTTATGTTGCATGTCTTAGAAGCGATATAACTGATGCTTTGGCTATTAAAGCTATTGATATGATTGTTCATAATATAGAAAAAGCAGCAAAAGGCGATAAAGAGGGAAGAGCAAAACTTCATGTGGCTCAGTGTTTAGCTGGTATGTCTTTCTCTAATGCTTTACTTGGTATAGTTCATAGTTTAGCTCATAAAACAGGTGCGGAGTTCCACATTACTCATGGAAGATGCAATGCTATACTTCTTCCTTATGTTATTCAGTATAATTCAAAAGTTTGTGCTGACAGATTTGCAGATATTGCTAGAATGCTTAAACTTTCTGGAAACACCGATGCTGAGCTTACTGCTTCTTTAGTAAATAAAGTTAAAGAGTTGAATGCTAAATTAGGCATTAAACAAACTTACAAAGAAAACGGCGTAGCTGAAGATCATTTCAAACAAAAATGTGATGAAATAGTTAAAAATGCAGTTGCTGATCCTTGTACTGGTTCTAACCCAAGAGAAACAGATGTTACCAATATGAAAAAAGTGTTAGAAGCAGCTTATTACGGACATGATGTTAACTTTTAATTAATATATTTTAATAATAGTTTTACCCAAGTATTATTTATTAATGCTTGGGTTTTTTTATTATTTTTTAATAATACTACGCATATTGAGCATACTTATAATAAATTAATTGCAATTTAAATAATAATAGTCAAACATTAACCTTGCTTTAAATAAGTAAAAAATCTGAATATAGTTGGGTTGTCAGTTATATTTTTAGTCTAGACTTTAAATATAAAAAAAATTAATTTAAAAATTAAACAGAAAATCTAAAGGGCGGTATTTTTTTATAAATTATAAATTATATAATGTATTTGAATGTCATTATCATAATTTAAAAACATTAAATAAAATAAAGGGCTTATCCTTGATTAAAAGTAAAAGCCCTTATTTTTCATTAAGTTAATTTTGTAATTTACAAATCAATTTTTATCATCCCATTGAGTAATAGCATCATCAGTTTTTAAATCTTCTATTAAGTTTTTATGGAATTCAGGCTCTTTATGTTCCTTGAGCTGACTAACATAATGTCTAGTAAGTAAGTAGATAGGTTTATTAAGAATTACCATTATGATGATGTTTAATAAAGCCATAAAGCCCATAAACATATCTCCTGCTCCCCATATAGTTTTGAACTCGGCTAATGATCCTGCAAATACCATACCTATAGTCATAAGCCCTACTATTAAATAAGATACAAAACTATCTTTTACAGCAGTAGCACCTGTTTTTATATAGAAGAAATTTCCTAATATAGAACTGTATGAGAAAAATAAGATACATACAGTAATAAAAATAGAACCAAAACTTCCTAAATGTGATTCCATAGCATATTGGAATAAATTGATACCTTCTATAGATTTAATTTGTTCCATAGCTTTAGGAGATAAAAGAAGTATGAATCCAGAGATAGAACATATTAATATAGTATCAGTAAATACAGAAAACATTTGTATAAGACCCTGTTTACAAGGGTGAGAAGTATGAGCAGCAGCTGCAGCATGCGGAGCACCTCCCATACCTGCCTCATTTGAGAATAATCCCCTTTTTAAACCATTTGAAATAGTTATACCTATTGCTCCCCCAAAAACAGCACTAGGTTTGAAAGCCTGTATAAAAATATTTTGAAATGCAGCAGGTACTGAATGCAAATTAGTAAAGAATATGAAAAGTCCCATAAGTATATAAGGTATAGCCATAACAGGAACTATGAATACACATGCATGAGTTATAGTATCTCTTTTTTTACTGAATAATATTATACCTGTAATCACTGTTAAAATAATAGCAGTTATATTAACAGATATATTATATTTTGATAATGCATTTGATATTGTATTAGCCTGAACACCATTAAATGTTGTATAGGTAAATATCATACATAATGCAAATAATATAGCCAATACAGGTTTTTTTAATTTGCTTTTGATGTAGAAAGAAGCTCCTCCTATAAACTTTCCAGTAGAATCTTTTTCTTTATAAAGCTGAGCCAATGTACTTTCAGTAAAAGCCAAACTTCCGCCTAAAAGTGCCATAAGCCACATCCAAAATAAAGCACCAGGTCCTCCAGCAGAAACAGCTCCCATAACACCAGTAATATTTCCTGTACCAACTCTTGAGGCAGTACTTATACAAAAACTTACAAATCCTGAAACTCCATCACCTTTTTCATGCTTTGAAAATAAAAGCTTTAAAGCATGTATTGAATGTGATATTTGTATGCCTCTTAATCTTATAGTAAAGAAAATAGATATTACTAAAAATACTGTCAATAACAAATAACCATACATTACATTATTTGTATTCGTTATTATATCATTAATAATTTTCATTTTTTATCCTTATTCTTAAGATTTTAGATATTATATTATACAATAAATATATATTTTTTGATACATGAAAAAATATAAAAATTACCGTTCTTATTTTACTTCAAAGAATCAAGCTTTTTTATAACTTCGCTTTTTTTCTTCATGTATCTGTCATAAAGTACTGGATTGGGTTTCTCATTATTTATGATATAAAGATTATAATTAATAGTTTCAAGAAGTTTATTATAATATATTTGAGAATTATATTTATCTCCCAAATTATAATATATTTCAGATAATTCCTCCAAAGACTCATCATCATTTTTATTTATATCTATTATTTTTTTTAGATACTCTATTACTATATTTCCATTTTTGTTCATATCCCTTTTTAGAAGATATACAGCATCTTTTATTATATTGGCATCTTTATCATAAATTTCTATAGATTTATGATAATATATTGAAGCATTATCATAATCATTTTTTAATATATATGCTTTGGCTAATTTTTCATAATATATATAATAATATTTTTTTGCCTCTATAGCATTAAGATAATGTTCTATACTTTTTTCTATATCTTCAAAAGTAACATTAACTTTATATTTACTATAATAAAAATCCCCTAAAGTAGATATAGAATAATGATTATCTTTGCCCAAATATTTGATTGTATTATCAGATATTATTTTTATATCATTAATAGCAGTATTATCTCCTATTGTCATCAGATATTCCAGATAATCTATATTAAAATAAATATTATCTTTATAAAAATTAAAGAAATATTTGTAAATATCTGTATTAGCAATATCAACTATTTTTTTGCTGTAATAACCTATAAGAGAAATATATTCTTCTTCAGTTATAAGATTATATTCTTTATTAATAGAAGAGTATGAATATATATGTTTCAAAACTTTATTTATAGTTTCAAATAATTTTTCTTCTTTGCAGAAAATATTTTTTTCAAACCATTCATCAGGTTTTTTCCTATTATATACTACATAATTAAATATAAAACCTTTTTTGTATTCAGTTATATTATATAGAATTGAAATATCTGCATTATTATTAATTGTAAGTTCTTTAATTTTTGATTTTATTTTTTTATAATCATTTGTTTTATCTGAAGGGATTATATAGTAATCGGAATATAGAAATAGATTTTTTGTTATAAGATCATGAGAGGCATATATTGCATAATTATCAGAGAAATCCGTTTTAAAAATTAAAATTTTTTTTTGGGCAAAAGATATGCTTCCAATAAGAAAAAATATAAAAAATAATTTCTTTATCATATTCAAACAATATACAATATAAATATTAAAAAATCTATACTTGTATTTTATTTTGTAACATTATATCATTATAAAAATCATTAGGAGATTATATGTCAAATATTTTAGACGGAAAAGAATTATCAAAAAAAATAAAAGAGAGAATAAAAAAGGAAGTAGAACTTTTTGAAAGAAAGCCAAGAATAGATTTTTTATATTTTGAAGATGATAAATCTACTGAAGTATATTTTACAAGAGCTAAGAAACAGGCTGAGAATATTGGCATTATAGGTTCACTTCATAATCTTCCTGTAAATACATCAGAAAAAGATTTTTTAACTTTAATAGAATATTTAAATAAAGAAAAAGAAACCAGTGCAATAATGATTCAAATGCCTTTACCTAAGCATATAAATAAAAAGAATGTTTGTGAAACTATTTCAATAGAGAAGGATGTTGATGCTATATCACATATTAATTTGGGTAGGATATTTATAGGAGATAGCAATTTAGCTCCTTGTACTGCCAAAAGTGCTATGGCATTATTGGAAGAATCTGGAGTAAAAATAGAGGGTGCGAATGCTGTTATTATAGGAAGAAGTGAAATAGTTGGTAAGCCTTTAGCTCATTTACTTTTACAGAAATCTGCCACTGTTACTATAGCTCATTCAAAGACTAAAAATTTGAAAGATATTTGTAAGAATGCTGATATATTATGCGTATCTATAGGAAAGGCTGAGTTTATAACAGGAGAATATATAAAAGAAGGAGCTGTTGTTATTGATATAGGAATCAATGTATTGAATGACGGTTCTTTGAAAGGCGATGTAAATTTTGAAGAGGCATCAAAAATTGCTTCTTATATTACTCCAGTACCAAATGGGGTAGGAAGTGTAACTGTTGCTATGCTTTTTGATAATTTGATTTACCTGCACAAAAATATAATTAATAAAAATAATTAATAAATATAGGCAATGTTAATAAGATTATAGTAATAGATAATCTTTCAATGGTTTTTAATATAATATTAGCTACAATATTTTTAAATGAAACTTTAAATATAAAATCCGCTTGGGTGGGTATTAACAATTCTCATTTGGCATTAATGAAAATAAAAGTTCTATTTGATTAATAAAATTTTTAAGTCTAGAGGGTGGGGTATGTAATAAAAATTTTATTCTTAATACTAATTCTTTTTAATTTATTTAATTCTTTATATATACATTAAAAACTTGAAAAAATTATAACTTATACTAAAATATATATATGATTTTATTTAAGAGGCAGTTAATGAAAAAAATAAATAATATTTTAACAATAGTTTTTTTAATAATTTTTATTTTTTCTAATTATTTATATTCCAATGAGAATAAAGTTTATGTTATAAAGAAACAAGAATTTCAAGAAATAAATAGATGGTATGCAGGATATATAAAAAAGGCATTGGATAAAGCTTCTGAAGATAATGTTGATTTAGTTATTTTAGAGCTTGATACACCGGGAGGATTATTATCTTCTGCATTATCTATTAAAGGTTATATAATTGATAGTGCAGTTCCAGTAATTGTTTATATTAATAAGAATGCATTATCTGCTGGTGCTTTAATATCATTAAGTGCCAAAGAGATTTATATGTCAGACGGAAGTGTAATAGGGGCTGCTACTCCTGTTTATTTGAATGGAAATGAACCGAAAAAAGCTGGAGAAAAAGAAATAAGTGCTATGCGTGCCGCTATGAGGGCATCTGCTGAATCTTCAAAAAAGAATGTCAGAGCTTCTGAAGCTATGGTTGATGAAACTATAACTTTAAATAAAAAAGATGATGGAATTGATTTGGATAGTAAAACTCTCCTTACATTAAGTGCTGATGAGGCAGTTAAAATCAATATAGCTGATAAAAAGGCTAATTCTATAAATGAAATATTAAAATTAAAAAATATTGAAAATGCTGAGATAATAAATATTGAGGAAGAAGGTTATGATTCTGTATTAAAATTTCTTCTTAATCCATTTATATTAAGTATTTTAATGTCAGTAGGAATGGCTGGAGTATATCTTGAAATAAAAACTCAAGGATTTGGAGTTGGAGGAGTAACTGCTATAATAGCTTTTAGCATATTTTTCTTTGCTCAGTTTTTTTCGGGTAGCAGCAGTTTCATAGCTCCTGCAGTATTTATACTTGGAATTATTTTACTTGGAGTTGAAATATTTCTTATACCAGGTTTTGGAATTACTGGAATACTCGGTATATTAGCTATAGTAACTGGTATATTTCTCTCTTTTGGTATTCATAATATAGCGGCTGCTGTTTTTGTTATATTTGTATCATTGATTATAGATATAATTCTTATACTATTAATAGCTAGATTTATGACTAAATCAAAAGATTTTAAAAATAAAATTACATTAGATAGCGATACTTCAGGATATCATTCAAGTATTTCTTATGATGATTTAATTGGTAAGAATGGTATTGCTGATACTTTTTTCAGACCTTCTGGATATATTCTTATCGATGGAAAGAAATATGATGCCGTTAGTGAAGGCGAGTTCATAGATAAAGGCAGTAATTTAAAAGTGGTATTAGTAGAGGGAAATAGAATAGTAGTAAAAAAATACAATCAATGATACTTCAAGTATGAATTTATATTGAATATTATATAAATTTATACCTGAATATTAACAATAATCATAGCATTACCCTCTATAAAATATTTTTTACAAGTAAATCAAATGTTTACATAACATTATAATTGAACAAAAAAAATATATATTAAGCCAATGAACTAAAAGCTCTTACAGAAGATATATCTATTCTAAGCTGTAGAACATATCTTTTACCATCACGTCCTATAGCATAAGTGTATCTACTTGAAAGAGGCGACATACCGCTTCCCTGCTGGCTTATTTTTTGTATATTAGTAGGATTTTGCTGAACTGGAATATTTACTTTAGGGGCTTGTGCCTGTACAGTTTGCTGTATATTGTTATTATCTATTTTATTAATAGTCATACTAATAACTCCTTTATTTAGTAATTAACTGTTAATATTAACGGTAATATAAAAAAAACCTTAACTATATTTTTATTAGATTAAATTAAATATATTTTTTAAATATTATTATATAATTTCTTGATTTTTTAATAAAAATGTTATAGCCTATAATATATAAGGGGTAATTCTTATGAGTAAAAAACTTCCTATGATAATTTTGAGTACAACAATAATCACAGTATCAGCAGCTTTATTCGTATTGAGAAGAAAAAGTAATAATGAAGAATTTCATATAAAAAGCTATGATGGAAAATTTGATATAATGTTCAATAATGAATGGAAATTATCAAAAACCAAAAATGAACTTAATGAAAACTCCAATTTAGAGGCAATTAATAGTAAAAATGGAATATGTTTTATAATGTTCTCCAAAGCAAAATATGAATTAAATAATATTAGTTTAGATGAATATAATGATAGTATTTTAAGTAGCATAAAAGGGGAGAATATTATTGCTTCAAATAAAATAATAATAAATAATAAAAATATATATATGACAGAATTTGATTCTTATTATGAGAATATGCTTATTCATTATCTTTTATATACTTTAGAAACAGAGAATTATTATCATCAGATTATGGCAGCATTAATAAATAATAATCTTAAAAATGATTATAAAAAACAGTGTAAGCAAATAAATGATATTTTATATACAATAAGAGAATTATAATATCTAATGATAAGAGCCGTATTAATATTGTTTTTGACTATTTATACATTTGCTTCTGCCGAACAGAAAATATTCATATCTACAAAATTAAAAGGAAATGATCTTCGTAAGGAGATTTTAAAATGGGTAAAAAAAGAGGCAGCTAATAATAAATTCAGCAGTTATGATAATGGAGCTGTGTATTTATTTTTTGTATCAAATAATATAATAGATAATAATTCATTATGTTTTGATATCAATTTTCATTTAGAATACGATAAGTTTATAGTAGATTTTTCCAATGCAAAATTATTAGATAATACTACAGGAAATACAAAAGAGTTAAAATTCAGTACTTGGAATACTCTCACCAATAGCGGATGGTTCAAAGAATATAATGAAATAATTTCTGAGATAATAGATGAATTAGAAGAACTTATAAGTAAGAAATAAATCTTTATACATCTATACCCAAAAAATGTTTTACTAAAAGTCCTACTAAAAAACTTATGCCTGCCACAGTAAGACTTATTCCAGCCATTTCAATAAATCTCTTTTTGAATGGAAGACTTTTGGCAACGGATATATAATAAGTGAAGAAAAATATTATAAATATAACCGTACAAAGCATAGTAACTAATGCATATAAATAATGATTGCTTGGAAATATGATATATGGAAGTATTAAAAGAGTAACGGTTATTAAATACATAATTCCTGTATATGAACATGATTTAAATGCATTTTTATTGCCGTCTGCTTTGGCTGATAAATATTCTGAAGAGGCCATAGAAAGTGTAGCTGATATTCCAGTGATTATTCCTGATAATGCTATGAGTTTATTATTCTGCAAGGCAAAACTAAGTCCTGCTAAAGTTCCGCTTATTTCTACCAAAGCATCGCTCAATCCCAAAACCATAGAACCTACATATTTTAATCTATCTTCATCTAAAATGGATATAAGTCTATTCTCATGTTCATCTTCATCAAAGGCTATCTTTTTGGCATCTGGAACTTCGGATACTATTTTTGAATATATATATTCTGCATTTTTTTCTCCATTTTCCATTATTTTTATAACGAAAGTATATCCGAATATAAAGCTTAATATGAAAGATTTAAATACTTTGAGCTTTTGAGGTTTTAATTTTTTATTTGTATATTGCTCTAAAATTTTTGAATGAACATATTCCTCTTTTGCCATATTTATGAGTACTTTTTTATCATCTTCTTTTTTTACAAATTTTACCAAATTTAAATAGACAGCATATTCTGTTATCTCATTTTGCTGCATTTCAAGTAAAAGTTTTAAAGTATTTTCAGAAATATTATTATCCATTTGCTTTTCCAATAAAAAATATTATTAAGATATATTATATACTAATATAAAATAAATAAAAATATAATTGTAAATTAATTTTTAATTTTATTTTTATAGAAATAAACCAATAAAGCAGCTGATATTGTGAGAATCATACCTATTATAGAATATATATCTATAATCTCTTTAAACATAAATACACTAAAAATATATGAGAATATTACTCCTGTATAATTATATATACTAACCGCAGAAACAGGAGCTTTTTTATACGCCACTGTTAGGAATAATTGTCCGAATCCTGCAAATATTCCTATAAGCAAGAGCAATAATATTTCAAACAAGTTAGGAATAACAAAACTCTTTATAAAAAATAATGAAAACAAGCATGAGAATAATGAGAAATAAAATATAATTAATGCATTACTTTCCTTTCCCTTCAAAGAACCTATTATAGCATATGATATACCAGCAAACATAGCAGCAGATAAGGCAATTAATGCAGGAAAAATATTTGAGTTCATAGTTGGTTTTATTATGAATACAGAACCTATTGCAGCAACTGTCATACCAAGCCATTGAACTTTTAATATCTTTTCTTTAATTAATAAAAATGCAAAAAAACTAGACCAAAAAGGAGATGTCTTTTTAAGCACTGATGCATCTGCAAGCACCATATTATTAGTAGCATAAAAATAGCATATAATACCCAAATATCCAGAAACAGAGCGGCACATAATAGATACTACATTTTTTTTATCTGGAAAAGGTTTTTCTTTATTTTTTATCATGATAAAGGCACTAATAAATAATGTAACAAAGTTTCTAGCAAAAACCTGTTCCATTACTGGTATATTAGATCCTGAAATTTTTACGGCTATTTCCATTATGCTAAATGATAGAGCAGAAAATATTATAAATAAAGAGCCTAATTTTATATTGTTATTTGAGTCATTAATCATATATTTCTTTATTATTATTTATAAATATTTGCCAATATTATATTAAAACAATTGAAAAATCAAGATTTTATAGAGATTATGAAATTTTTATTTACGCACGCAGAGTAAAACTAAAAATATAAATTAATTTGGAATTGCAATTTCAACTATAAATAAAAACGAATTTATCGTGCGTTGTGTATGTAAAAAATTTAAATAGAATTTGGGTGGGCAGTTATATTTAAGTTTTGGCTTAAAAAATAAAAAAAAGCTTTATTATTTTAATTAAGTATAAAGGCTAAAGGGTGGGCTTAAAATGAAGCTATTTTAAGTTTAAAAAATTTATTTACATACCCCGCCCTTTAATATTTTCTGTTATACTTTAAAATTATAATTTTATTATTTTTTAATACTTAATTTGTGCAAGCATGCCCGCCCAAGTGAATTTTTAAATTTACAACTTTCATCTCCTATAAAAAATTAAATTTTATTTAAATAAAATAAAAAAGAAACTTACTTTATATTAAGATAAGTATACCGAAAATTTGTTATCGTAATTATATTTTTATTAACAAAACAAAAATAAATTTATAGTATTTTTATATATTATAGATTAAATTAATTGATTATTTTTTAATAGAATTGTATAATTATATAATATATTTAAGACAGGAAAAGAGATGTATATAAAGAATCTTAATTTGCATGGATTCAAATCATTTGCCATAGAAACCAATATAGAGTTCAATGAAGGCGTTACAGTGGTACTTGGTCCTAACGGTATAGGAAAAAGTAATATTGTAGAGGCTTTTCTATGGGTTATGGGTGAGCAGTCTGCCAGTAGATTAAGAATAGACAGTTCTAAAGGTCTTGAAAGTGTAATATTTCATGGTACAGATAGTAGAAAACCATCTTCTCTTGCTCAGGTAGCACTTACTTTGGATAATAAGGTGAGATGGATAAAAAAATATGATATAGATGAAGTTATAGTTACGCGTAAATATTATAGAAAAGGTTTATCCGAATATTATATCAATGATGAGCAGGTAAGATTAAAAGATGTAGTTGATATGTTTTTGGATACAGGACTTGGCAAGAATGCATATTCAGTTATTAAGCAGGGTACTGTATCAGAGATAGCAAAGCAGAAACCTGAAGAGAGAAGAAGCATTATTGAAAATGCAGCAGGAATAAGCAAGTATCTTGAAAGGAGAAGAGAAGCTGCCAAAAAATTAGAAGAGTCAGAAAGAAATCTTGATAATGTAAAAATAGAAATAAAGAATGCTGAGAAACATTATAAATCTTTAAAAGAGCAGGCAGCAAGAACAGAGAAATATTATAATCTTAAAGATGAACATAAAAAGATAAATATTAGTTTGAATGTTAATCAGGTAAAAAAATTAAAAATCACTTTAGAAGATCAGAATAAAACTCTTGAAGAGCAGACTAATAAAAGACAGGAATTGGAAAAAGAACTTCAGGATTTGGATAAACAAAAACAGCAGGAACTTCTAAAATTTGAAGAAACTAGAACATTATCAATAGAGCTTGATAAGCAGGTTTCTCTCATTATGACAGAGCTTACTCATATAGAGAAGATGTCCAATCAATTAAAGAATCAGCTTGATAATGCGGGCAAAGAAAAAGAAGAAACTATCAATAGAAAAAATTCTCTTTTAAAAAGAATAGAAGAAGATAAAGCTCAAATAGCAGAACTAGAAGAAGAAGTAAAAATTATAGCAGAAAATATAGAAAAATCTCTTAAAGAACAGGAAATAGAAGAAACGAATATTGCAAATGAGCAGAATAAAATAGCAAGTTTAAATGATCAAATATCCTCTATTACTCAGGAAAATCAAAATGCTACTTTAAAAATAGCCGATGCTAGAGAAAGACAATTAGAGGTTATAAATAAAATAATAACAGAGATAGATGAAAAGAAAAAAGATGTAATTGGAAACAGCTTTTATCAGAATATAGGAAAGCATGAAAGTGATATTGATATTGGCTTTAATAATTTACTTAATGCTATAAATATTAAAATGAATAGCATAAAAGAATTTGAAGATGATGGGGTACTTTCAAATTTAAATGAGCTTAGTTATAATTCACTTTGCAGTTTTATTAGGAATTTAGGTGAGGGTTTAGAAACAGAGAAAAAAGACGCATTATTTTTGCAAGGTATTTTTAAAGAATATACTAGAATAAAGGATCCTTTTGTAGATTTGCTTTTTGATAAGGAAGGAACCTATATGCAAAAGGAAGCTATAGATAAAGAGATTTCTGATTTAGAGAATTTTATAAAAAATAATTTAGAGAAAATAGAAGAGATTAATAATCAAATAAAAATTTCTACTGAAAATATTAATAGGGGGAATTCTAATCTTACAACTCTTACAATAGAAAGAGCTAAATATGAAACAAATAAAAAAGCATCTGAAGATAGAAAAGAGATGATAATAAAAAGTATGAAAATGATAGAAGAAGAATTTGCATCTCTTAATGAAAAAATAAATAGACTTGAAGAAGAGTATAAAAAACTTAATGAAGAATATAAAGAGAATTCAATAAATTTTAAAGAATTAGAGAAAAAGAAATCAAAAACAGAAAGTGAATCCAGACATAAAGCTAATGAAATAAAAAAGGCAGAATCTGCATTATCAAATTTTGAAACGAGTTTGGCTAAAAGAGTAAAAAAGCTCAATGAAATAAATGAAAACATTACAAGAGTGGGGGAGAGAATCAATCAAAGTAATGATAAGATAAAAGATATTTATTCTCACTTCTATGAAAATTATGCTCTTAATTTGAAAGATTTTGAAGAGAATACTCAAAATTTAATAGATGAAGAATCCTATAAAAATAAGCTTAATACTATTAATGAAAGAATAAAAAATCTCGGGCATATAAATGAAATGGCTTTAGATGAATATCAAGAAGCCAAAAATAGATTTGAATTTTTAAGCAAGCAAAAAGAGGATTTAGAGAAATCAAAAGAAGAGATATTAAAAATAATAGCCGATGCCAATAAAAAGGCAGGAGAAGATTTCTTAAAAACATTCAATGAAATAAATAAAAAATTCTCTGAAACATTTAAAATATTATTTGGCGGCGGAAATGCTGGACTTAAAATACAAAATGAAGAAGATTTATTAAATAGTCCTATAGATATATTTGCACAGCCTCCTGGTAAAAAGATGGAGAATATAGTATCTTATTCAGGTGGCGAGCTTACTATGACAGGTCTTGCTTTGGTATTTGCCATATTTTTATACCGTCCAAGTCCATTCTGTATACTTGATGAGGTGGATGCGGCACTTGACGGAGCTAATATTATAAGATACAAGAATATGGTTAAAAAACTTTCGGATAGAACTCAGTTTTTAATAATTACTCATGATGAAGTATCCGCTACTATAGCCGATGCTTATTATGGAATAACTGCAGAAGAAAAAGGTGTTTCAAAAATATTCACAGTAAAAGTAGATAAAGAAGGCAAAGTTAATGGAAGTGAAGAGAAATTGGTAAGTATGGAATGATTTTTAATATAATAAAAGAGTCTATACATTAAATGCATAGACTCTTTTTTAAGGGAAAATAAAGTCTATTCATCTATATCATTAATTATTATATTGTTATATTCGTTAATCAATAAATTATATTCTTCATCGTCCAAAAATAAAAAGCCATTATTCAAACTAGTCATATTATATCCTCCTTTTTCCTTTCATCAAATCCTTTTGGGGAACATATTAGCTTATATAGATAATATACAAAAATTTCAAACAAAGAAAAGAACTTTTTAATTTATGTATATATTGAAAGTTAATGAAAATCTAGGTATTAAAGAATTTATTTACATACCCCGCCCTTTAAAATTTATAATCTAATATGCAATTACAATTTTTCTTTTTTTAATTGCCGAAAAAGAATTTACAGCACCCACCCTAGCTTTATATAAATTTTTTAATTATTCATCAGACCACATTCTTTCTACTTTTGATATTCCTATTATATCGAAACATATTCCAAGTATTTTTTTTACTGATTTAATAAGAGTGAGTCTTTCCTGTCTTATTTCATTATTGTCCTCAAGTACTATATTATCATAATAGAATCTATGCAAAGCACTAGCAAGATCATAAGTATAATTTATAAGAGTATAAACTTCTAAAGATTTAGCCGCTTCATATATTTCATCGGGAAATCTCAATATCATTTTCGTTAATTTTAATGAACTTTCATTAGCTATCTTTGAAATATCAAAAGCCTTATTGTTATCATAAGACATATTTTTTTCTTCTAGTTTGAAGAATATATTACAAATTCTAGCATAAGCATATTGAACATAATAAACAGGATTATCATTATCTTTTTTCTTAGCAAGCTCCAAATCAAAATCAAGAGAACTAGAATATGAACGCATAAGAAGGAAATATCTAGTAGGATCGACACCTATTTCATCGATAACATCTTCAAGACTTATCATATCTCCTGTTCTTTTACTCATTCTCACAAGTTCATTTCCTCTGTAAAGACGAACCAATTGTCCTAGTATTACTTTCAAAGAGGCAGTATCTTTACTAACAGCCCTAACAGCAGCAGTGATTCTAGGTACATATCCATGATGATCAGCACCCAATATATTTATCAAATAATTATAACCTCTGTCAATTTTATTTTTATGATAAGTTATATCTGGGGCAAAATATGTATAAGTACCATTACTCTTTTTCACAACTCTATCTTTATCATCTCCGTATTTTGTACTTTTGAACCAAACAGCATTATCTTCCTCAAATAAAAGTTTTTCTTTATCAAGAAAGTCCATAGTTTTTTCTAATTCTCCGCCTTCTCTTATTTTTAATTCAGAGGCATAATTGTCCATATAGGTACCGAATCTTTCTAATAATTTTTTCTGGCTTTCTAATATAATATCTTTCGGAATACCTTCCTGAGCAGCAACATCTTTTATATATGAGCCATGATATCCGTCTTCTGGAATCTCTTTTCCTTCTTTTACAGCATTAACACTTTCATTTAATTTAGTTATTTGCTCTCCTGCATCATTAACATAAAACTCCTGATAAACATCATGTCCTACATATTTTAATATATTTGATAATGCACTTCCAATAGCCGCCCATCTTCCATGACCTATATGAAGAGGACCTGTAGGATTGGCACTTACATATTCTACTAATATTTTCTTTTTATCTTCTGCAGTGTTTTTACCATAATCATTATTATTTAATAATTCATTAATACATTCATTTATATAGCTATGTGATAAAGTTAAATTAATAAATCCTGGTTTTGCTACTTCTATTTTTTCAAAATATTTTTTATCTATTTTTTCAGCTATGGAGTTTGCTATTTCAAGAGGATTTTTTTTAAGTACTTTAGCAAGTCTCATAGCAGTAGGACAAGCATAATCGCCGAACTTATCATCTACTGCATATCCAATTTCTACATAAGATTCGATATTTTCAATATTTGTATCTTTTAAATATTCTTTAAGTGTTTCTTTTAGGATATTTGAGATAATAGTTTTTAGCATATGCTCTCCGTAAAGTTTAAAATATTTTTTAATATATAGAGTATATCAAAGATTATAAGTTCTGCAAGTATAATTTTGATATGTTACAAATTATTTTAATTCCTAAATAAATCTTGGGCGGGTATGCTTTTATGAATAGGTACTAAAAAATAATAAAGTTAGAATAGTAAATAAAAGTAAAAAATATAAAAGGGAGGGGAATGTGAAGAAAGTTAAAAATTTAAATTACACCCCCCACCCTTTAAATTCAAAAACTTTATTCAGTAATTAAAACTTTCATTTTTCTTAACACTAAAAAAGAATTATTACACCCACCCAAGCTAGTTTTAATTAAAAAATATTTTTTTACCACAAGTTGCTATATAACTTAATTTTTTTATTCTCATTCTAATAATCAAAAGCATCTTCATCTATATCCATATAGTTTCCAGAATAATAATTAGCTTTCTCTTTAATTAGCATTAGTTTTTTAGGTATTTCCATCAGGAATGATGAAGGAATTTGCTCCATTATTCCAGTACTAATTCTTCTTCTTTTAGAGTATGTGAGATAAAGTTTTCTTTTAGCTCTAGTAATTCCAACATAACAAAGCCTTCTCTCTTCATCAATACCTTTCTCCTCTTCAAGTGAAAAATAATGAGGAAAAACTCCCTGCTCCAAACCAGTAATAAATACAACATCAAATTCTAATCCTTTAGCATTATGAATAGTCATAAGAGTTACATAATCTTCTTTTTCATCATCTGTATTTATATCCCTGTAAAGAGTATTCTCCTCAAGAAATGTTATAAGAGTTGCATTAGGCTCTGTTTCTTTATAATCATAAAAACCTCTGAAAAGCTCTTTTATATTTTCTTCTGCTGTTATTTTTCTCTCATCGCCTTCACTTTTAAATATTGAGAAATAATCTATATCATTTAAAAATTCAAAAAATAATATTTCTATATGAATACCGTCTTCATTTATGATATTTTCTTTTATTTTAACAGCATATTCTTCTATTATATTTTTATATGCCTTTATATTGGAACAAGCCTTTTTGGAAAGATTAGATTCATCAATATAATCAATAGCTTCATAAAGCGTAATTTTCCTTGATGCAGCAAAAGTCTCAAAATTATCTATACTTTTATTTCCTATTCCTCTAGGTGGAGTATTAATAGTTCTTCTAACACTAAAATTATCTCCAAACCCTGTCATAAGTCTTAAAAAAGAAATAGAATCTTTTATCTCAATACGCTCAAAAAAACCAACCCCTCCTATTATTTTGTAGTTTATAGAATGAAGTTTTAATTCTTTTTCATAAGATCTAGATTGGCTATTAGTTCTAAACAATATTACAATATCTCTAGCCTCAAAACCATTATCAAATAAATATTCTATTTCATTAACTACGCTTCTAGCCTCTTCTAAATCATTATAGCAAATCCAATTTTCTATTTTAAACTCATTAGGCTTTTTAGAAAATACATTCTTTTTATGTCTGTTTGTATTATTTTTTATTATATTCAAAGCTGCCTCAACAATATCTTTAGGGCATCTATAATTTTCTTCAAGACGAACTATTTTAGTATTGGGATAATCCTTTTCAAAATCAAGTATATTTAAAACATCAGCACCTCTAAATGCATATATACTCTGATCATCATCACCAACTACAGTTAAATCATTGCCAGCATCTTGAGTTAATAATTTTATAAGTTTATATTGCTGAGGATTAGTGTCCTGAAACTCATCTACTAAAATATATTTCAATTTGTTTCTATAATAATTAAGAACCTTTTTTTCTTGCTCAAATAGTTTTATCGTATTTAATATAAGATCGTCAAAATCCATCACATTTTCATTAATCTCATATTCAATGTATTTTTTATAAACATTTTCAAAAATATCTCTATCAAAAACTATACCATCTTGCATATCATTTTTAATAGCTGATATAAATTTATTAATTAATTTTGGAGTTATACTTTTTGGTACTTCTTGTTCTTTCATTATTTTCTTTATTATAGATGCTTTATCTCCTTCATCTAAAATAAGAAAATTAGATTTATATCCTAAAAAATGTGCATTCTCTTTTAATATTCTAAGGCATGCAGAATGGAAAGTTCTTATAAATAATCTGCTTGGTTTAATATCTGGAAGTAAATCACAAACTCTTTGTTTCATCTCATGAGCGGCTTTATTTGTAAAAGTAACTGCCATTATATTTTCAGGAAGTACTCCAAGTTCATTGATAAGATAAGCTATTTTTCTAGTAATTACTAAAGTTTTTCCGCTTCCAGCTCCTGCAAGTAAAAGCAAGGGAGTTCCTGTATGAAGAATTCCTTCTCTTTGAACTTCGCTTACATTTTCAAGTATATTCATAAATTAAACCTTTATTAAAACTTATTTTAGAAAAGTTTATTAATTATATTGTATATTTTTTATATGTACAACTTCTTTTGATAAAAAAGTTATAAAAAGAATTTATTGTAATTTTATCAATTAAGATTAAAACAGAATTATAAACAATAAAACTTATTAATACAAAATTATACCTAAAGCAGCAGATATTAATATAATAACCAAAATAGGAACTTTTTTTATCTTTAAAAATATTGATAAGGCAAATATAAATATGCCTATAGGGCTGATATATTTAAAAATTTCTTGAATAAAATCAATATTTCTTAAAATAGAATTTTCAGTAAGTTTCACAAAAAAAGCATCTTTAGTAAAAGTTACAACAGCCGAAGTTATTAAAGCAACTGCACATACTCTAAGGGCATTCATTATACTATTAAACTGTTCATTATCTTTCAATTTATAGAAACATTTTGATACTATCATTGTAATAAAAAAAGCAGGCATAAATATTCCCAATGTAGCAAATGAAGAACCTAAAATTCCTGCAACTTCATAGCCTACAAAAGTAGCAGCATTCACAGCAATAGGTCCTGGAGTTATTTGAGATATTGCCACAAGATTAGAAAACTCTGAAGAAGTTATCCAATTATATTCTTCTAATATTCCAAGAAGCAATGCTATTATGGCATATCCTCCGCCATAAGTAAAAAATCCTAATTTAGCAAATATGTAAAAAAGTTTAGCATATACCATTTTTTTAGTCCGAATTAATATTGTTTTTTTATAATATATTTATTGATAATATAATAACCCCATCCTATAAGAGCAGAAATTAGAAGTGCATATATAACATTTAAATGCAAAAATACTACAGATATAAAACTTAATATAAAAAGTACTGCAGTGAATTTATTCTTTATTACCTGTTTACCCATACTAAAAGCTGATAAAAGTATAAGCCCAGCAATAGCACCTCTAATACCTAAAAAAGCCTTATTAACATATATAGTATTTTGAAATTTCTCAAATATAGGAGCTATCATAAGTATAATAATAAATGAAGGCATCATAACTCCAATACCTGCCATTATTCCACCAAATATACCCGCAACTTTAAAGCCAGTTAAAAGCGAAGTGTTTATAGCTATTACTCCGGGAATACTTTGAGAAAGGGCAAATATATCTATAATTTCATCTTTAGTTAAAAACTTTCTTTTATTTACAAACTCATCTTCCATTATAGGAAGCATAGCAAGTCCGCCTCCTATAGTAACAAGACCTATATAAAAAAAAGAAAAAAACATTGTATACCAAGAAGGTTTCTTATTAGAGATATTTGCATCAATAGAATCTATATTTTTTTCATTATCCATAACACTATCCAAACAAAATACTTTTATAAAGTAATAAATTATATCATATTATGTTATTGTCAATAGAAAATGAAAAAATTTTACTTTACATTTTATTTATATAATATTATTTAATATATGTAAAGTAAAGTAGAAATTCTAAAAATTTGGTGGCTGTTAATATTTCTAATCGGTTTAAAAATTAAAAAATTTATTTAACACAGATTAAAGTTTTAAATTTAAAAAACTCAGCATATTATATGTAAATAAAGTGTAAAAATACAACTTGAAATTTAAAATAAATAATATTGAAAAACTATCAAAAATTATATATAATTCTACTATAATCAAAGCTATTGCTATCATTTTATTTTTACATATTTTTATTTTATTTATTTTTATATATATAATAAAAGTAGGGAGCAAATAGATGGAATACGATGTAGAATATTTGAAAAACCAAACTAATATTAATTATGATAAAACTTTATGCTATTGTAAAAATGTATCATATAGAGATGCCTACAGATCTATAGCTGATAATAAAATTACAACATTAGAAGAAGTTGTAGAAAAAACTCAAGCCTCTACAGGTTGCGGCGGCTGTAAAGAACGTATTTTAAGCCTAATAGAATATGCCAAAACAAATAATTATGAACCTCTTAATGTATAATATATAAATCGGCTTATTTATGAATGAAAAAGTACTTAATACTTTAAAAGAACTTAGTATAGAATATAAAGAGTTTGAGGAGGCAGGTGCAACAAAAACTGTTGATGATGCTGCTAAAACTCTGAATATAGAAAGAGGACAGGTTGCTAAATCTATACTTGTAAAACCATCAAAAAAAGAACATTTTGCAATGATAATAGCTTCAGGAGATAAAAAAATTTCTTCTAAAAAAATGCGTTCCTATTTTGAATGTAAAACCAGCTTTGCAAATGCAGAAGACACTTTTAAACTTACAGGCTTTACTTTCGGAGGAGTATGCCCTTTCGGTATAGATAAAAATATTGATGTACTTGTAGATAAAAGTATGAAAAGATTTGAGGCACTTTATATAGCTTGCGGAAGCGACAGCTCTTTAGCTAAAATGACTTATGAAGAAATATTAGAAAAAATTTCTAATGTAGAAGTTGAACTCACAGAAGACTAATTTACTAATTAATTATTATAGTAAGTATATATATGGTTTAGGTATTCCCATATACTTATTTTCAGGAGCTATAAAAATGGCTAAAGAATTAAAATAGCAGTTTTTTATCAATTAATAAAATGATGAATTAACTATCAAATATCTATCCTTTCCTTTAGTGTTAACATCAGGATTATAAACTATATAAATATCATCACCAAGCTCAACATATCTCAAAAGCGTATCATCTGACATAAAATCACCTTTAACATAAATAGCTGAACCAGGTGCCATAGGACAATTATACTGTATAGTAATAATTTTAGGCTTGGTTTCTATGTAACCTTTATATCCGTATAAACCGTTTCTGTCGTTTTTATAATTTGCCTCAAGCCAAGTAGCATAAAGCTCACTCCAATCTTTAAACTGCTTTATATTTTTATTTGCAGCATAAAGTATAGCCTTGTAAGTACCTTTATATTCATCAGGGGCATTTGCTATATCTTTATAAATTTCAAAACCATTTTTAGAATGAAGCCCAAGCCAATACATAAATAAAGAAACTGTAGCATATTTATGCACTGTGTAGCCCTGATTCCAATTAAGAAAATAATCTCCTTTTGTTATTAAATACATAGAATCGCTGTTATAATAATTAAGTCTGTTTGAAGGAACTTTTCCTCTGTATGCAATAACTGCCGCCTCGGATAATGCCTCATCAACCCATATATCGAATGAACTGCTGCTTTTATTTTTAAGTTGACTGTAATGTATAACATGATGAAGTTCATGAGCTATAGTATTTACAACAGATTCTATATTATCCCATCCATTTATATAATCCAAAAATATTATATTCTCATCATCATTTTTTATCTCTTCAAGCCCGTCCAAAATAGAATAACCCTGCATATAAGGTTTATCTCCTGTATATCCGCCGTTAATATTCATTATCAAAAGAGTTAATCTTCCATTTAATTTGCCGTATAAATATTCTTCCATCTCATATATTTTTGATAATTCTGATATAATGCTTTCTAATTCTCTTTCATTTATGTTTAATCCATTTTCCAAAAATATATCTATTTTGGAAGTTGAATATATATTTTTTGCTTTAAGAGTTTCTTTAGAATAATTATTATTTATATATCTTACAGCATTAAAAGTTTTTTCTGTATTTTTTCCTTTATAAATATTATAACTTACAGGAGTTTTCAATACTTCATTTAGAGTACTGTATTCTTTGGCATTTAGAATAAATATATTGAATACAAATATAAACAGTATTAAATATTTTTTCATTATTGTAGCTCCTTATAAAATTATAATGCATTTAATAATTAGTATCGGAAAATAATAAAAAACTGTTCATAAAAACTCGATAAAAAAAGACTTACCTATATAGGCAAGCCTTTTGATTTTTTAGTATTATTAATTTTATATTATGATTCTATATTACTAGTAGTATTATCTGAATTATCACCAATACTATTCCAGATATTATTTAATTTATCCTGAAATATAGCAACAGTTACAGGAGATATAAAAAGTGCTAATATTACTAATAATATTGTATTGTCTTCGCTACTCTCCATTCCAACTTTTTTGGGCATTTCTGTATTAACCATTTTACCATATTTATAAATCCAATAAAAAGTATATAAACCGCAGGTTACTATTGATAATATCAATTCTAATGTTGGATTTATATCTTCTCTTTCCATAAAATTTTTGATTTCTTCTGTGGTTTTATAAATCCAATAAATATAATATATTCCGCATGTAACTATAATTAAAACTACAATCATAGGAATACTTCTAACTGTTCCTTTATATATCATTAAACCTCCATGACATGTTTTTTATTGTGAGATAATTATATGTTATTTACTAAAATAGTCAATATATTAGAATATTATTTTACATTTTTCATAGAGTATTCTTATTTTTTCAAAAGTTTTATATAACTATCAATTTTGTTCTTCAAAAAATGTTTTATATATACTTTTAATAGCCTTATTTAGATCATTATTTTTAATTCCTATCATAATACTAACTTCGCTTATTCCCTGATTAAGCATTTCTATATTGATATTACATTTCTCCATAGCATGCATAGCTCTAGCAGAAACTCCTACACATTGCTGCATACCTTCTCCTACAAGCATAATCAAAGCAAGCCCATGTTCAAAATATATATTATCTACATTAAGTTCATCTCTTACTCTTTCATATATACGCTTTTCTTTTTCAGGTGTAATTGCTGAATTTCTTACTATTACAGATATATTATCGATTCCAGAAGGAGCATGCTGATAAGGTATATTTTCATTTTCTATTATTTCTAAAAGCTTTCTTCCAAAACCAACTTCCCTGTTCATTAAGTATTTACTAACATAAAGACATGAAAAATCATCTTCTCCAGAAACACCAACTACAGGATTAACAGCCTTATTTCTATTTGCAACTATTTTAGTACCTTTAGCCGAAGGATTATTAGTATTAAGTATATGAACAGGTATATTTGCTTCATAAACAGGCTGAAGTGCCTCTGCATGAAGAACATTAAATCCTCCATAGCTTAATTCTCTCATCTCTCTATATGTAAACTCATCTATCAATTTAGGATGATCCACTATAGTAGGAGCAGCAGCAAATACACCATCTACATCAGTAAAGTTTTCATAAACTTCAGCTTGAACGGCTTTAGCTAATATGGCACCTGTAATATCACTTCCTCCTCTAGGAAAAGTTACTATATCGCCTTTTTCTGTATATCCGAAAAATCCGGGGAATATCACTAAAGCATCTTCATCTTTTAATTTAGATAAATTATCATAAGATTTTTCAAGTACAGTGGCATTACCAAATTCCTCTGAAAGTAAAAGTCCTGCATCTTTAGGATTCACATATTTTGCTTTTACTCCTATAGAATTAATATAAGCAGCCATTACTTTAGCAGATAAATCTTCTCCTAATGACTTAACCCCATCTATAAACTTTATTGCTATAGATTTATCTTCAGATATTCTTTTTAGAATATCATTTTGAATCTCTTCTAAAATATCATTAGAAAGGGAAAGTTCATCTATAATATTTTTGAATCTCTCTATAATAATCTTTAATTCTAACTTTCCATCTTTTCCAGAAATAATAGTTTCAGCAAGAGTGATAAGCAAGTCGGTTACTTTAGTATCTTCTTTAATACTTTTACCAGGAGCTGATACAACTATAATTTTTCTTTCCTTATCGGCTAGAATTATATCAACTACTTTTTTTATCTGACTTGCATTTACTACAGAAGAACCGCCAAATTTTGCAACTTTCATTTTTACTTATCCTCCATAAAAATTTTAAAAATTAATATAATATATAACAGTATAAAATCACTTTTATTTTAATTACATATTTATAACAATCAGCTATTAAATTTCGATAAATATTGAAATAAATTAAGTAAAATATTTATTTTATTAATATCAAAATATGATATATTAAATTGAAATATAATTAATAAAGCTATTTTTTATTCAATATATTGTGCAAATTTACGATACTTTAATATAATATTTATATACTTTGAAGATGTAATTAATTATGAATGAAAATATTTTAGTAGTAGAGCATAGAACAGATCTATTAGAAAGATTTGTTGATATATTAAGAGCAAGACATTATAACCCTATATCAACCAAATCTCGTTCGCAGGCAGTTAATATCTCTAATGAAAGTACATTAGATTTGATACTTTTAGATGCTGATATAGGAGATTCTCAAGGTCTTCATCTTTTAGATACATTTAAAAATCAGGAATCTACTAAAGGAACTCCTGTAATACTTCTAAGCACTCCGTATAGAAAAATGGAGTTTATAGAAGAAGCAATAAATCTAGGAATTGACGGACTTATATTTATACCTTTCGATGAAATGGAGCTTGTTGTAAGAGTAAATAGCTGCCTAAAATTTAGAAAGCTATATGTAGAACATCAAAAATTAATTAAACAGGCTGATTATCTTCAAAACTCTTTAACTGATATGACTGAAGTTTCAAATAGAAATTATCAATCATATAAAGAAGCTCAGAAAAAATATGATGATATATTGAATATAGATTTGGAAACAGGGCTTTGGAATAAAAAAGAATTTTATGAGCAATTTTCAAGACTGCTTTATGAAACTGTAAGGCATGAAGAAACTATTGTACTCGCTTGCTTTTCTATAGACGGTCTTGATAATATTATAAGCGAATTCGGAATAATTGCAGCTGAAGAGATAATGCTGAAATTTACTGAAGTGCTTAGAAAAACTACAAGAAAAGAAGATATTATAGCAAGATTTGATAATAATCAATTTATGGTTACTTTCAATAGGATGAATATAAAACTATATGATAAAAAAATAGATGAGATAAGAAATTTCGTTGATAAAAATGAACTTGAATATAATGGAATTATAATAAAATATACTATCTCTGTAGGAATATCATATACTGCATATAAGAAAAACTATCATATAGAAAATATGGATAAAGAAATTGCACCTGTACTTTTAGCACTTCATAATGCAAAAAGAAGGGGGTTTGCAAGTTTATTTGTGCATCCTACACTTATTAAAAGGTAATATCAATTTTATGATTATTAATCTTGATAAAAATAATAATGAAAGTATATTGTATGCGGCAAATGAAGTTGTAAAAGTTATAAATGATGGAGGAATAGTTGTTTCTCCTACAGATACAGTTTATGGAATGCTTGCCGATGCTTTCAATACCGATGCTGTGAATAAGATATATTCTATCAAAGAAAGAGAGAAGAATAAACCTCTTTTGATTCTTTTAAGTAATTTAGAGAGCGTATCAAAATTTTCTGATAAAGAAGTACCTGATAAAATCAAAAAAAATATACCTGGCGAATTAACTTTCATTATGCCTCTTTTTAATGAATTAAAAAACACATTCTCATATTTAAAAGATACTGTAGCTTTAAGAATACCTAATGATAAATATATGCAGTTTATATTAAAAGGCACTAATCCTTTAGTAGCTCCTTCAGCCAATCCTAGCGGTTACGGAGTGATACTTGACGGCAATGAATTAGTAGAACTTTACAAAGATAAAGCTGACTTAATAATTAATGCAGGAGTATTAGAAAATAAAATGCCTTCCACACTTTATGACTGCTTAGAAAATAAAGTTCTTCGTCAGGGTGCTGTTCATTTAAATTAAAATAAACGCCGACTATTGACATTTTTGTCAAATAGTTTATTATTAAATAATTGATAGAATGTGATAAATTTATCAAAAATTTTTAGAGGGGGCTTTTATGTTTAATTATAAAAAGGAAGATATAATTCAATTAACAACAGAAAAGCAAATAGAAGATTTTTTTGAATCTCAAAATATAAAAGATTTCAAAGAAAAAGAGAATATTTTAAAAGATGTTATGTCAATAGATGAAGTATTTGATGTTCCTGGTGATTATACAGATGAAGATAATTATTTAGCAATTCTATCTGCTTTTATAGAGGGTTCTTGGAGGCTATTTTGAATATTGATAAATATGATATTAAAAAAATATCAGATTCTTTAAATTTGAATGAAGAATATATAAATTATATAATAGATGACTTTAACAATATATTACAGCCATTTATAACCAAAAATTATTTATCTCATTTAGTTTCTGCAATTGAAGATGTTATTAATGATAAAGTAAAGAAAGAATTAAAACATAGAATGGAAAATGAAAAAGATGATACGAAGAGGCAAGAATTATTTACTTTAATGGAAGCTAAACATTATAGATTATTCCCTATTTTGATAGAACCTTTTACTATATATAATAAGAGAAAAGCCCAAATTATAACTTTTGCTAAAAGAAATATTGGTGCTGGTGCTATAATTTATTATGATGATAGATTGGAAGATAAACAAAAAAGATTGTTGATAGCACATGAACTTGGTCATTTATATATGAAATATGTATCCACTAAAAAGAATGAAAAAGAATTGGAAAAAGTTGTAACAGTGTTTTCAATATTAGCTATTTTAGATAAAGATGATTTTTATAGAAATAGAAGCAAATCATTAATATCAAAAGGTATTGATGAAATTCTTTCTAATGTGGAACGGTTGTTTAAATTCAAATAATTTTTTAATTATCAATTTTCATATAAACCCCATCAATACTCTTTTGAATCTCAATAGTTTTTTCAATAACGCTAATAACTTTCTGTATATGCATAATGTCATTAAGAGTAAGAGTTTCGCGAGCCTTTATATATTTTTCTATAGGCTTGTAACCTCCGATTGAATAATTGTATACCTCTTCGCTGACATTGTCGAAATACTGTGAGGAGTTGATTTTTATTTTGTTATTTTCAAATTTACAGAAAAATTTTATTCTGCGTGCGGTTAATAAATTAAAGAATTTAAAATAAATTTTGGGGTGGGTGGGCGGGCAGAGTAGATTAAAAAAATAAAAAAGACTTACCATTATAAAATAACAGCAAGCCCAATAAAAATGTATATATTATTTTTTAATTAGTAGTATCAGCAGAATCATTTTTTACACCAGTGAGTGATTCTTCTATAGTAGGGGCAGAAGATGATTTTCCTTCGCCTATAACAGATTTTGCAAGATTCTTTATTTTATCGCTTGCAGATGAATCGGCTAATTTTTTTATAGCTTCATACATATTTCCAGTAGGAGCTGAATCTTTGTATAAACTAATTATTTCTGAAGTGATAGCTTCAGAGTTATCATTTTTAAGCCTATAAAGAAGAAGTTCCTCTATTTCAGGTTCAGATTTATAATCAGATAAAGCCTTGATAGCATAAAGTCTTACAGAATCGCTGTCATTTTTAGCTGCTTCTATAATGTCTTTTTTTACATCGCCGTAAGCACTGTATTCTGGAAGTACATATATAACCCTAGCAGTAATTTCAGGTAAATCTTCAGCTAGAAGTTTCTGTAATATCTCATAATTTTCAGCACTAGGATAAGCACCCAAAGCTACAACTCCCATATAACGAACCAAAGCAGGCTCTCCTGCATTCTGTGCTGCATTTTTACAGATATCTTCACCTTTAGTATTTTTTGTTTCGCTGAAATATCTCAATATCTCAACTTTTGTAGATGAACCTATAGTATTATTAGTATACTGCTCCAATAAATAATCAGCTGCAATTTCCGATTTTATAGCACCCAAAGCATTTACCATACTATCCAATACAAGACCAGATGCATTTGTAATTTCTGCCATTATAGGAACTTCATATTTTATATCAGGATAAATAGAGCATAAATAATAAGCATCTTTTCTTACACTATCATTCTCATCTTTAATAGCATACTCTATCACCATTTTTGCATTATCATTTTTATTTTGCTTGAAGAAATTAATAATCTCGCTTTTTACTCTATTATTCATTTCTTCAGGATAATGATTAGCAATCATAGTAATATCAGCTTCATTTTTTGTTCTTTTTATTTTAGCTATTGTAGCTATTTTTTGAGTAGGAGTACCATATTTGAAAGCCTTTTCATATTCAGCATTAGCCAAGCTTGATGAAACAGATGAAGTATTAGTTTCACTTATAGGAGTGCTAGGAGCTTCATTTGTAGGGCTTTCTGCAAATACTTCAAAATTAATAATTGTAGTGAATAAAAAAGTAAATAATATTATATTTCTCATAAAATAAAAATTTCCTTAAAGTTGATAATAAACCCCCTTTAATATTATAATAATAAAGGAGGTTTAAAGTTTTATATAAAAAATTAATTTCCTTGAAATGTGCTTTCTTGTTTTACATCCAAACTAGAAATATATGTATTATACTTTACCATATCTTCATCATTTTCTATAATAACAAATTCATATCTTCTCAATTCATTTTGAGCAGGATATTCAGGAAGAGCCTCTCCTAAAGGACTTTCTATAACCCTATCAGAAGCAACCCCTTTAGCCAATAGATACGATCTTCCGTTTTTAGCCCTTATAACAGATAAATTATAGTTATAAGGATAAGCTTTACCTCTATTACTTGTATGAGCTTCTAGAACAATATTTATATCTGGATTTTTATCTAAAAACTCTATAACCTGAGTAAAAGATTTATCTGCTGTAGCGGGCATATTAGTTTCTACAAATTTAAATATCACTTTAGGTGTAGTTTCCAATATTCTTCCTCTATCAGTTTCTCTTATAGAGGTATTAGCAGGAAGATAAAGCTCTTTATTTTCAGAAGCTAATGTTTTAGTTTCTTCTTGTTTCGGCTTTTCTTCTATTTCTTCTACTGCAGCAGGCTCATCTGCTATAACAACATCTTCAGGAGTAGTACTTTTAGGTGTACTCTTACATGCTATAACAAAGATCAATAAACTAAAAATAAATAAAAGTTTTTTCATTATTTTACTTAAACCTCGGCATTAATTTTTTTCTTTATTAATGTCGACAGTTTTAGCAAAATCGTTATATTTTTTCAAATCAGCTTCATTCATTATGATAATAAATTCACTTCTTCTATTTTCCTGAAGAGTAGGATATTCAGGTAAAGCCTCCCCGAATGCATTTTTAAGTAATTTACTGTTTTCCACACCTAATTTGATTATATAATTATAACTTTTATCAGATCTTCTTTGAGATAATTTGTAATTGTATGGAGCAGGACCATCTTTACTGGAATTTCCTTCTACCATTATTCTAACATTAGGATTATTATTTATTATTTGATGTACTAGATTATATGCCTCTTTATAGCTTCCTATTTCTATAGTATTATCAAAACTGAATTTTACCTCGTAGGTACTTCCTTTTTTTCCAATATCTGATTTAGATTTAGGATCATGCAAAACTAATACTTTTCCCCTTGGAGTTTCTCTTACACTAGCTCCGTCTGGTAAATTTAACCCCTTGGCATTTTGATTATTACCTTCTGTTGTTTGAAATCCAGCTCCTTTCTCAGGTCCATTAGCTACAGGTGCACTTTTACAAGCCACTATGGAAATAATGATTAAACACATAATTAAAAATACTTTTTTCATGATTATTTTCCCTTATAAAAATCATATTTATATTCTGATATCATATTAAAATAATTAACATAATACATCTTCATATATTTATAACAAGACAATAATATATTTGTAAAATCATTATGTATGGTTATCAATATATAAAGTTATTTTTTTACATATAATACATTTTATAGAACTATTTTGTGGATTTTATATATATGCATTCAAATGTATCACCCAAATTTTTCTTTTTAGCTACTGAATTGTATATTTTTGATAAAAAACCATTTTTTTTGATAAAATTAAAGCCAAATATATCACATAATCTATTATAATAAACACTTTGATTTTCAATATTAACACATTTTAATGAATATTTAGACATAAGTATATCAAGAGATTTAGGATTAGTTTCAAAGGCATGATCTGAAGGCACTATAGAAAAATAATTCTTATTAAATCTTCCGCTTAATCCGTTACCATTAGGTGTAGCAAAGGCTAAAATACCATCATCTCTAAGAGAATATATCATACGCTCCAAAATAGTTTCAAAATTATATATATGCTCTATAACATACCAAGCAGTTATTATATCATATTCTTTTTCTTTGTACTCAAAATCAAGTAAAGAACAATTATGTACATTAAGATTGAGAGTATTTATACAATAATTAGAGGCATATTCACTTATTTCTATTCCCTCTGTTTCATAACCGCATTCTCTTGCCTCTTTAAGGAAAAATCCCATTGCACTTCCTATATCAAGAACTTTTCCATTAGGTTTTATTTTCTTTATTTTTTCCAATCTTCTTTTGGCTAAAGCTGTTAAATTGGTACTGTCTTCCTCATAAGTTTTACCGTACTGATTCTTATAATCTTCTACAAAATATTTTGATGAATAATCTGTAAAAGGAGGAAGAAAATATTTTCTAAATAAAGTATTACATTTTCTGCATTTATATAGATTAGATTCTAAATTTCTATTTTTCATCTCTATACGGATACTTTGACAAAAAGGACATTTTATATTTTTGAAATCTTTAATATTATCTATTATAATTTTTATACGCTCTAAAGATTTTTCGGTATTTATCAATTCGCCTTTGTTTATATGCTGATTATTATTATTAAATAGAAATTCTCTCAATTTTGACACAGCAGTATTTGTATCTATATCCTGAAAAAAGCCCAAATTAAAAAATAATTCCTTCTGATTTTCTCCCAAATCATCATGATACTTTGTAGGCGAAAGCAATATTACAGGTATTGAAGATTCCAAACATTCAAAAGCAGTAAGTCCAAAATATGTCATTACAGCACTATATGGATTTAAAAATATATCTGTTCCGAAATTTTTGTATTTGATATTATCATATTCACTTTCTTTTTCTGAGTCTATCAAAACAAAATTTTTATCTTTTATTTTGCTTATTATATCTATAGCTTTCTTTTTTAATTCATTATTAAATCCCAAATAAAGTAAAACAGGAGCATCGGCATCATATTTAGGTTTTATATTAGAATTTAGTATAGTTACTATAAAAGGCTTTATATTAACCTCTTTAGAATTATCCAAATTCGGAAGCATTTCTATAACTATATCAGCAAATGCTCTCTCATTGCCCGCACTATCTACTATTATAACATTACTTATTTTTTTTAATTCTATTATATATTTAGATTCTACTTCCCTGTTGTCTACTATTATTAAATATGGTTTTATATTTTTTATTTCATTATACTTACAAGTTGTTATACTGCTATCTTT
>NZ_JARHYI010000071.1 GCF_029258575.1 Brachyspira sp.
GTTATACTATTGATAGTGATGATAGTAAAGACTAAGATACATGCTTTTCCAGCACTTATATTAGCTGCTATCATTACAGGGTTAATAGGAGTAATGGGTACTGATGCCATAATAAAGGCTATAACAAGTGGATTTGGTAATACATTATCGAGTATTGGTATAATAATAGGTTTTGGCGTTATGATGGGACAAATATTTGAATTGTCTGGAGCAGCTGAAACTATGGCATTGACATTTGTAAAGATATTTGGTAAAAAACGTGAAGATATAGCATTGGCTATTACAGGTTGGGTTGTATCTATACCTATTTTCTGCGATAGTGGTTTTATACTTTTATCACCTATAGCAAAGGCGATATCAAGAAAAACATCTAAAAGTATATTTATATTAGGATATGCTTTAGCAGTTGGATTGGTAATAAGCCATCATATGATATTGCCTACACCAGGACCTCTTGCAGCTTCAGTAAATTATGGTGCTGATTTAGGATTATCTGTTTTAATGGGGGTAATTTTTTCTATTCCTATGCTTATAGGTACTTTGATATATACTAGATATGTAGGATCAAAAGTTTATCAGCTTCCTAGTGATGATGGCGGTTGGGTAAGACCTGCTGAGAAAATTAAAGAAGAAGATTTTGAATTAAAGCCTTCAAGAGATGATTTGCCTAATGCATTTTTCTCATTTATGCCTATATTATTACCTATCATTTTAATATTATTAGGTACTGTATTAGGAAATATATTATCAGAAGGAAATACTAATATTGTAATAGATATTTTAAAATTTATAGGTAATCCTGTAATAGCAGTAGGTATAGGATTATTGGTATGTATATTTACATTAACAAATAAAATGAACAGAACTGAAACTATAAAAGTAATGGAATTAGGTATAACAGGATGCGGTATAATTATTTTGGTTACTGGTGCGGGCGGATCATTCGGACAAATATTAAAAGATTCTGGAGTAGCTAATTCTATATCAGAATTAATAGCATCTACAAAAATACCTGCAATACTTATACCATTTATAATATCTACAGCTGTAAGATTTATAGCAGGTTCAGGTACAGTAGCTATAGTTACATCCAGCTCTATATGTGCTCCTCTTTTGAATCAATTAGGCATTAATCCAGTATTAGGAACTATGGCTTCTTGCTCTGGTGCTTTATTCTTCAGTTATTTTAATGATTCATATTTCTGGGTTATTAATAGAACATTGGGCGTTGAGGATATTAAAGAGCAAATTAGGCATTGGTCTTGTAATACAACTGTAGCATGGGCTATTGGACTTGTTATGCTATTGATATGTGATATTTTCATTTAAAAATTAATATATAAAAAATTAAAAGGAAAATATATGGAAAAATTATCTATAGATATATTAGAAAAATATCAGAATAAAGATGAAAATAATATCAAAACAATTAATGATAAACTAAATGATATTTTTTCTACATTTGATAAAAAAATAATAGTATTAGATGATGATCCTACAGGGGTTCAAACTGTACATAATATAAGTGTATATACAAATTGGAATATAGAAAATATAGAAAAAGGGTTTAATGAAAGTAATTCTATGTTTTTTATATTAACCAATTCCAGAAGTTTCTCTAAATCTCAAACTATAGAAGTACATACAGAGATAACTGAAAATATAATAAAAGTATCTAAAAAATTAAATAAGGATTTTATTATAATTTTGAGAGGGGATTCTACATTAAGAGGACATTATCCTGAAGAAACAGAAACTATAGCTAAAGTTCTTGAGAAAAATAATATTAAAGTAGATGGAGAAGTGATAATACCTTTCTTTTTGGAGGGAGGAAGATATACCATAGATAATATACATTATGTACAGGAAGGAGATTACTTAGTCCCTGCTGGAGATACGGAATTTGCTTTGGATAAAACTTTTGGTTATAAAGAATCTGATTTATGCAAATGGATTGAGGAAAAAACAAATGGTAAATTTAAAAAGGAAAATGTAAAAGCTATATCGATAGAAGATGAAAATAAAATGAATATAGAGCATATAACTGATATATTAAAATCATGTAATAACTTTGATAAGGTTATAGTGAACTCTACATCTTATTTTAATATAAAAGTTTTCACATTATCTTTATTGAATGCCATTTTAGATGGGAAGAGATTTGTTTATAGAACGGCTGCTGCTTTTACTAAAGTTGTTGGAAATGTATCTAATAAGAATTTATTGAAGAAAGAAGAGCTTATAGATAAAAATACTAATAATGGCGGAATAATAATTATTGGTTCTCATGTTAATAAAACAAGTTTGCAGCTTGAAAAACTTAAAGAGATAAAAGAATGTATAGAATATATAGAGTTTAATCAGCATTTAGTATTGGAAGAAGGCGGACTTGAAAGAGAGGTTGACAGAGTTATCAATATTACTAATAATTATATAGAAAATGGAAAGAGTGTTGTAATATATACTAATAGAAAAAGACTAGATATAAATACTGGAAATAAGGAAGATGAATTGAAAATAGCTTCACAAATATCTCATTCTTTAACTTCTATATTTTCTAATTTGAAATCTAAACCTAGTTTTATTATTGCTAAAGGAGGAATTACCTCAAGTAGTATAGGAGTAGATGGTTTAAAAGTGAAATGTGCAAAAGTGGCAGGACAAATATATCCTGGAATACCTGTATGGATAACTGATGATACAAGCAAATTTCCTAATATGCCTTATATTATATTCCCTGGAAATGTTGGTAAAGATGATACTTTGAAACTAATAGTTGGGGAGTTGATAAAAAAATAGATTAAAGGAGATATATAATGTCTAAAAATATTGGTTTTATAGGTCTTGGCATAATGGGTAAACATATGTCAAGCAATTTAATAAAAAAAGGATATAATCTCATTGTATATGATAAAGTAGAAGAAGCTATAAAAAATTTAGAAAAACTCGGAGCTAAAGGTGCTAAATCTTCAAAAGAGGTTGCTAAAGAATGCGATTTGGTTTTTATGATAGTTCCAGATTCATCTCATAGTATCGATGTTATATTTGGAAAGGATGGGTTAATTGATGAATTAAAAAAAGGTTCTGCAATTGTGGATATGAGTTCTATATCTCCATTTTATTCAAAAGAGATTGGTAAAAAATGTGAAGATGCTGGAGTTAATTATGTTGATGCACCAGTGAGCGGAGGAGAACCTAAGGCTATAACTGGAGAATTATCATTTATGGTTGGTGCTAAAGAAAGTGTATTTAATGATGTGAAAGAATATTTGGAATGTATGGGTAAAAATATTACTTTAGTCGGAGATATAGGAAGTGGAACAGGAACCAAACTTGCAAATCAGATTATAGTAAATTTAAATATAGCTGCTTTATCTGAAGCTATGATAATTACAAAAAGTCTAAATATAGATCCTTCTAAAATGTTAAAAGCAATTACAGGAGGATTGGCAGATAGTTCTGTACTTCAGGCAAAAGCTCCTATGATGATAGAACATAATTTCAAGCCCGGCGGAAGAATAGATATTAATAAAAAAGATATTAAAAATGTACTTGAAACTTCTCATAATTTAAATATTTCTTTGCCTCTTACATCTTTATTATATGAAATATTCCAAAGCTTAAGTAAATTGAATAAAGAAAAAGAAGATCATAGTGCTATATTAAATTTCTATGAGCATATAAACAATATGGATAAATAAAACATATTAAAAAAATTCTTCTATTGTAGAAATTATATTTTTATAATAGAAGAAGTTTATCGTTTCAAAAATAAAATTAATTTTCTATTTAAAAGATTTTTACAAAGCTTAAGAATTAGAAAAAGAAATACAAGAACTTTTAGCTGTATAGGTTACATTAAAAATATACTTGCTAACATTCAAAAACAAAATATTTCAGATGAAGAATATGGGAAATTAAAATCTGAATCTTTAGAAAATTTTGAAAAAGCATACAAAATAGCTAATGATAAATTAAAACCGAAAATGGAAAAGTACTTGATAAAGCTTGCAAAAGAAAATGACAATGTAGGTATAGAGTTCTGTACTAAAAATGGTATTGATTATAGTAAATAATTGATTTTTTAATTAGTTTTTTTGAAACTTTTTAGGCAAAAAAAAGTTGATATAAAATATATTTTTATTAAAATAATCAAAATATATTTAGATAATTATAAAACTATAAATTAAATATTTTTATAAAGGAAAACTATGAATATAGAAGAAGCTAAACTAAAGATTGAACAATTAACAGAAACTATTAATTACCATAATAAACTTTATTATACAAATGATAATCCTGAAATAGAAGACTATGAATATGATAAACTTTTTAGGGAATTAGAAAATCTTGAAAGGGAGTTTCCAGAACTAAAAAAAGATAATAGTCCTACAAATAAAGTAGGGGGAGTAATACTAGAAAAGTTTGAGAAATTTGAACACCCTATTGCAATGTATTCTCTTTCAAATGTTATGAATGAAGAGGAGTTTTGGGATTTTGATAATAGAATGCAAAAGGAGCTTAACACTAGCAATATTAAATATACTGTGGAGAATAAATTTGATGGACTTGCTTTAGAGCTTATATATGATAAAGGAAAACTTACAGTTGCAAGTACAAGAGGGGACGGACAGATTGGTGAGAATGTTACTAATAATGTTAAAATGATGAGCAATGTACCTAAAAGCATAAAAGAAAAAAAGAAACTTATTATAAGGGGTGAAGCTTTAATAACAAAAAAAGATTTTGAGGCTTTAAATAAAGAAAGAGAGGAACTTGAAGAAATACCTTTTGCCAATGCAAGAAATGCTGCTGCTGGTGGACTTAGACAATTAGATAGTTCAGAAAGTAAGAAAAGAAGATTAAAATTTTTTGCTTATCAAATAGCCAATTATAAAGATTTTGATTTGACTAATGAATATAAATCTATGGAATTCCTATCCGATTTAGGTTTTACTGTAGAGGGTGTTCATGGAAATATTGATGCAAAGAAGGTATTAGAAACCTACTATAATATACAAGAAAATAGAAGCAAAATGGATTATGAGATTGACGGACTTGTTATAAAGGTTGATGATGTTAAGTATCAGGAGAAATTAGGATTTTTATCGCGTGCTCCTAGATTTGCCGTTGCTTTTAAATTCAAACCTGAAGAAAAAGAAACCATTCTAAAAAATATTGAAGTTCAAGTTGGACGTACTGGTGCAATGACTCCTGTTGCGAAATTAGAGCCTGTACAGGTTGGAGGGGTTACCGTTTCTAATGTTACGCTTCATAATCCTAATGAAATAAAGTCAAAGGATATAAGAATAGGAGATACTGTTGTAGTTATACGCTCAGGAGATGTTATACCAAAAATTACTAGAGTGGTATTAGAAAAGCGTCCTTCTGACAGCAAACCTTTTGAGTTTCCAAATAAATGTCCTGTATGCGGAGGAGATACTGCTATAACTGATGGTGATGTTATTGTGCGATGCCTTAATGAAGAATGTCCTAGTAAGATTACAAGATATATAGAATATTTTGTTTCAAAACCTGCTATGAATATGGACGGTATAGGAAAGGAATGGATTGCCGCATTTACTAAAAGTGGACTTGTTAAAAATCCTGCCGACCTTTATAAAATCAAAAGAGAAGATTTATTTAAGTTTGATAGAATGGGAGAGAAACTTGCTGATAATATGCTTAAATCTATTGAAGATAGTAAAAATACTACTTTAAAAAGATTTATATATGCATTGGGTATGCGTCAGGTTGGAGAAACTACTGCTGACTTGCTTGCTAAATATTTTACATCAATAGGTAATTTTAAGAAAGCTACTATTGAAGATTTAGAAAATATTGAAGGTATAGGAGAGATAAGTGCTAAAAGTATACATGATTTTCTTAATAGTGAAAATTCATTGAAGTTAATAGACGATTTGCTTTTAGCTGGTGTTAATCCCGTATTTGAAAAACTTTTAATTGTAGAATCTCCTCTCACTGGAAAGAATGTAGTAATAACAGGCTCAATAGAAGGTTTTACAAGAACTTCTGCAAAAGAAACTGCCGAGAGATTAGGGGCAAATGTTCAGTCTTCTGTATCAAAGAATACTGACATTTTAATTGTAGGGGAGAAGGCTGGAAGCAAATTAAAAAAGGCTCAAGATTTAGGTATTCAAATAATGGAAGCTGATGAGTTTATAAAGCTTGCTAATGGGTAATACTTAAAATATTAAATTATAAATATATAAAGGCTGTGAATATCTTTTTTTACAGTCTTTATTTTTTGCCTTTTATATAAAAATATTCTATTTATTATTGATGTTTTATTTGTATATAATATTGATGCTGCAATATCTTGTATGCTATAATTGATGGTATTTTTGTATTTTGTAATTTTAAGAGTTATTTTTGCTACCCACCAAAGTTTTTTAAAATTTATTGTCTATTTAGCATATGCAGAATGAGGTTAAAAATATATTATTTATTTGAAATAAAAATTTTTTTTATTTTAGAAATTTTATTAAACTTGCGTAAAATATAGATGAAGTTAATTTGGAGATAATGGGGCTCGAACCCACGACCCTCACAATGCCATTGTGATGCTCTCCCAAACTGAGCTATATCCCCTTAATAATTTTGAACATTCTAAATGATTTTTAATCAAAAGTCAAATCTATATTTGGAAGTAAATACTTGATATATGGCTTTTATATAGTATAATGCTAAAATGATAATAGATATCCTCACGCTTTTTCCAAAATTTTATGAAAGCCCTATCTCTATGGGTATTATCAATATGGCTATTAATGAAAAGAAAATTAATTTAAATATTGAAGATATGAGATTATACGGAGAAGGCAATTATAAAAAATGCGATGATTATCCATACGGAGGTGGACCTGGTATGATTATGACTTATAATATATTCAAGAAATATTTTGAAAGTCATAAAAAAGGATACACTATTATTTTTTCACCGTCAGGAAAAACTCTTACTCAAAAAAAGATAAGGGAATTATCTAGTAAAGAACATATCACTATGATACTAGGGCATTATGAGGGAATAGATTATAGAGTTGAAGAAAAATATGCAGATGAGGCAGTAAGTATAGGAGATTATGTTTTAAGCGGTGGAGAGATACCTGCACTTTTATTGTTGGATGCTGTGTCAAGATATAAAGGTGTCATGAATAATGATGAGTCTGTAATAAGCGATACTTTTGAAGAGAATAGTAGCGGACTTTTAGAGTATGAACAATATACAAGACCTCCTGAAATAGATGGTATGAAGGTGCCTGATATTTTGCTTTCTGGAAATCATAAAAATATTGATGAGTATAGAAGAAAAAGAAGCATTATAAAAACTTTTGAAAATAGAGCTGATTTATTTTCAAAAATCAATCTTAGTAAAAAAGATGTAGAAGCTATTTTTTATTATTTAAAAGAAAATAATAATTTGAAATATTAGAATTAAAATAAAGAAACGATAGTAAGTTTGCTCTCTAGCTTATTATAGGGACACCAAATGGGCATAACAATAATAAAGAATAATGGAGTAATGAAATGCATATAAGAAAAACTACAGTTAATGATATTGAAAAAATTTTAGAAATTTTTGATTATGCTATAAAGTTTATGGCAGAAAATAATAATCCAAATCAATGGGTAAATGGATATCCTAATAGAGAATATGTTGAAATAGATATACAAAATGACAGTAGCTATGTATGCATAGATGATAATGGAGATATAGTAGGTACATTTTCTTTTATGATAGGGGAAGATGAAAATTATGATGAAATATATGATGGTAATTGGCTTAATGATGATGAATACGGCACAATACATAGAATAGCAGTAATGGGCGGAAGAAAAGGAGTTGCCTCTTTCTGTCTTAAATTTTGTTTAGAAATATGCGGTAATATAAGAGTAGATACTTATAAAGATAATATACCTATGCTTAATTTCCTCAAAAAAGAAGGTTTTGAACAATGCGGTACTATTATATTAAAAATGAATGGAGATAATAGAATAGCATTTCAAAAAAGTATTTAAAATATTTAATAGTTATGAAACTTTATTACTCTATTTTCTACCATAAATCCATAAATAGAATCATCAAACATATGTATTCCTCTTAATTTGTTAAATCCATCTGTCCCTAAATATTCTTTAATATGATTCTGTGAGAGAAAAGGATTTGTCCGTATAAAGAAATACATTCCATTATCCATTCCTGTATATGTAACTCTACCTGTGCTTGACATTCCTACTGCCAAAGAATTATCGCGGTTTGGTATTTTATAAGATGATTGTAAATCAAAATTATCCAATCTACTTGTATATACAATATCTTCCTGATGCTTTCCTTCTACTATATTCATTGTGAGTATTGCAAGTACTTCTCTCTCCGCTACATAAACACAATCTACTATTTCTCTATATGACATTTTATTTGTATCCATATATTCTACTTCTTTAAGAGAATATCTATTTTCCATTTTTCCGCTATTCATATCATATATATCAAGTATTGGTATTCTTTCTTTATCTCTTTTTAATATAGCAAATTTATCATTAGTTAATGTTAATAGCTTTACTATAGATTCATATTCATTATCTATAATTGTATCTATACTGTATAATGTTTTTCCTTCAGGAGAAATTTTATTTAAAGAAACAAGTCCTACTTTAGTGTAGTTGGTATTAGTTACTTTAACTGTATATGTTTCTATACGAGGAGCATCATCTCCCTCTGTAGAAGGACTTTCTGAGGGTAATGACATCATAACATTACTTACAACAACATCTCCTACATATCTTAAATTATATCCAGTTATATATACATTAGAATTTGAATCTATAAGTGATATTTTTGAAGTTTCAAGATTTTTATATTCTAAAGGAAAATATTTTATATTACTTCCAGAAGCTATTACCATTCTTGAATTATACAAATCTAATGCATAAACAGTATCATTTTTAATTCTATAAAAATCTCCAAAATAATATTCATTATCTACTTTATATATTTTAGGACTATCCAAATCTACAAATTCATTACTATAAATTCCTATATCATTTCCCAAATCAAATTGAGTAACGACTTTAGCAGGTACTATTAAAGGTTTAGGCAAACATGAAACAATAAATAATAGTAGTATCAGTAATTTTCTCTTCATAAAAATAAAACACCTAATTTATAAAGCATTGATTAATTCTTTTAAAGTCAAAGTAGAAGTTCCTCTTTTACCTACAACAACTCCAGCAGCAGCATTTGCAATCTCAGAAGATTCTTTAAATGATAATCCCACCGATAAGCACATAGCAAGTACCGATATAACAGTATCTCCAGCTCCTGAAACATCAAATACGCTTTTTGCCTTTGTAGGTATTATATATGGACTGTTTTTAGTTTTTATGTCTTTGTCAAATAAAGCCATTCCATTTGCCCCTAATGTTATCATTAATTTTGCTAAATTTAATTTTTTTATGATATTCTCTCCCAAAACTTTTATTGCTTTTTCATCAAATTCATAAAAAGGAAATTTACTTTCAGCTCCTTCAACTGCCTCTTTCAAATTAGGAGTCATTAAAGTAGCTCTCTTATAAAAAGAAAAATGTTTTATTGCAGGGTCAATTAATACAGGCTTATTTTTTTTATTACATATATCTATTATTTTTTTAGCTAATGAACTTGTTATAATCCCTTTTGCATAATCACTTATTATAACAACATTATAATCATTAACATTTTCTATAAATATTTTTTCCATTTTTTTTGTGATAGCTGAAGAAAAAGGAACAGTATCCTCTTCATCTATACGAACTATTTGCTGAATACCAGCTACTATTCTAGTTTTTGTGATAGTAGATCGGCTTTCATCTATTATTATTCCTTTTGAAGTTATATTGGAGTAGTTTAGATTATCCATTATAATATCTGCTGATTTATCTTTTCCAATAACCCCTATCATCAATATATTGTCATTATTATTATTTCCAAGTAAAGCCGCCATATTTCTAGCGACATTTCCAGCCCCTCCCAAATAATTCTCTTCATGATTTACATGAAGTACAGGTACTGGAGCTTCTGGAGATATTCTTATTACATCCCCATATGTAAATCTGTCAAGCATTAAATCGCCTATTACTAGAACTTTTGCATTTATTATTTTTTGTGCTTTATCTTTTAAGTCCATATAATTCCTATAATTTATTTCTTTTTCAATTATAACATAAATTACAAAAAAAAGTAAATGTATATGCATTATAAAAATGGCTTGTAATTTTTAGAAATATAAATTATTATCATTATAAAATAAGCATTATTATAAAAAATATCAAATTAATTTAAGAGATGAAATAGAGTATGATAAAATTAAATTCTATTATAGAAGAAATAAAAATAAAAAAAGTATATTTTTTAATATCTATATTAATTTTTGTAGTTGATACAGTATCTAAATATTTTATAGATAAATATCTTCAGGAAATTGTTATTAAAAGAGTGATAGGTGATATGCTTGTATTTGTTTATACAAGAAATTACGGAGTATCATTCGGATTTTTAAATAATGTTCCTGAAACTATTCAGCATATAATACCAGAATTATTAAAAGTTGTAGTATTTTTTGCTATGATAATAGTATTTTTTATAATGATTTCTATTAATGTGAAAAAACAAAAATTATCTATGATAGGATTTACTATGGTATTAGGCGGTGCTATGGGGAATTTAGTTGATAGAATTATGAGAGGATATGTAACAGATTTTATCAGTATGGGCTTTAATGAAACTATAAGATTTCCATATAACTACAATATAGCCGATGCTTCTATTACTATAGGTATATGTATTATTGCTATAGGAGTTTTCTTATTTAAAGAAGATTTTGATAAAAAGAAAATTGATAATGGTAAAGAAGAAAATCTTTAATAATGAAGTTAAATAATTATATGAGTGAAGATTTTGAAAATAATGATGATTTATTAGGAGATGATGAAATTGATTTATCAGATGAAAATAAAAAATCATTTATTATTAATGAAGATGATATAAATAAAAGACTTGATATATTTATAAGCGAAAAATTAAATATTACAAGAAGTCAGGTAAAAAATTATATAACTTCTATAACCGTTAATGATATAGAAAAAAAATTATCTTATTCTCTAAAATTAAAAGATAAAATAATAATAGATTTAAATGCCCTATCAAAAGAAGAATCAGATATAGAAAATCCTATACCTGAAGATATTGATTTAGATATAGTTTATGAAGATAAATATTTGCTTGTAATAAATAAACCTGCTGGTATGAGCGTTCATTGTTCGCCTTCTGAAATGACTGGAACTTTGGTTAATGCCCTTCTTTATAATATAAAAGATTTCGATTTTGTTGGCAATAAGAGCAGGGCTGGAATTATACATAGACTCGATAAAGATACTTCAGGACTTATGATAGTTGGCAAAAATTCTAATATAGTATCAAGTATTCAAGAGCAGTTTAAAAACAGAACCATAAAGAAAATTTATCATGCTATAGTTATAGGATTATTGAAAGATAATTGTATGGAGATAAATTTACCTATAGGAAGGCATCATCTATACAGAAAAAAAATGACTGTAAGAGATGATGGAAAAGAGGCACTTACTTATATTAAAGTTTTAAAAAGATTCAAAAGTCATACACTTGCAGAAATTAATTTAAAAACAGGAAGAACACATCAAATAAGGGTTCATTCATCGTATAGAGGGTTTCCTGTAGCTGGAGATAAAATATATTCAAAAAGTTTTAATAAATATTCAGGACTTATGCTTAATGCCAAAAAAATAGAATTTATTCATCCTATAACAAAAGAAGTATTGGAATTTGAGATAGATTATCCCAATTATTTAAAAAATTTTCTATATTCTGATAATATATAAAAATATGTGTATTTTTTTATTTAAATGACATTTTTGTCATAATTATAAATTAATAATAGATATAACAACTATTGACAGCGATATCAAAAAACTTATTAATTTTAAAGGGCTTAATATAATCGGATGTAATATTCATTATCTTCCTAAAGAAATATTTAATTAAAAAAATTTAAAAATTTATACTTAAATAATATACTTTATCTTTTTTTTGAAGTTTTATTTCTTTTTTGATTATTATTAGATTTGCTTATTTTATTTTGAAATGTATTTGTTTTTTTTACAGATAATCTTTTTTTCTTTGGTTTAGCTTTTGCCCATTTAGATTTATCATATTTTTTTTCTTTTTTCTCTTCTCTTTCTTTATTTTCTTTATTGTTTTCTTCATAAGTATTTTCTAAAATATTATCTTCATTATAATTATTATCTATATCATCATAATCATCAATATTGGCAAATATATTTTCTATATCTTTTAATTTTTTATTTTTCTGATTAAAAAAGAATTCTATTTCCTTTTTAGTTAAATTCCGAATATGTCCTGCTTCTAAAGTACCTGAAGTTTCATCATATTTACCGACACATCCTACAGATATTCTTTCCAAATCTATAACTTTATATCCAAGATAATCAAATATCTTTCTTATCTCTCTATTTTTACCTTCATTGATAGTAAGACGAATTTTACTTTGAACTCTTCCTTTAGATAGAATTTTAAATTTGAAAGGAGAGTATGAAACATTTTTGATGGTAATTCCTTTACTTGCATTCAAAAGCGATTGTGAATCTATTTTGCCATTTACTGTAACATCATAAACTTTTAATATTTCATAAGAAGGATGCGTAATAATATTTGCAAACTCCCCATCATTTGTAATTATCATTATTCCTCTTGATTCAGAGTCTAGTCTTCCAGCATAGAATAGTCTTTCTTTTATACCTTTAAAAAATTCAGTGATTATTCTTCTTCCTGGTAAATATTTAGTAGTACTTACAACTCCAAGAGGTTTGTATAATGCCATATATCTTTTAGTTTGTCTTTCTATTAATTGTCTGTCTATAGAAACGCAATCTTCTTCTTTTACTCTGTATGCTGGATCCAATATTACTTGATTATTTACTCTAACTCTTCCAGATATTATTGCTTTTTCGCAGTTTCTTCTGCTTGCAAAACCAGATTCTAATATTATCTTTACTAATCTTACCGCTTCTTCATTTTTTTGTTTTTTCATTTTTTTAATGCTCTCTGAAATTTTAATGAAATTTATAATATACTAAATTCATTACTTTGTCAAAGATATATTTTATCTTCTTCTTCTAGTGGAAGGGCGTCTGAAAGTAGATTTTTTTCTTGTTGAGCTTCCAGAACTTGGTTTAAATAAAGTTCTTCTTTTTGTGGTAGAATTATTATCTACAGTTGTTTTTTTAGTTGTATTTCTATCATCGTAATAATTTCTATTAATAGTTCTTCTGCTGCCATAATCATCATAATATACTGGTCTTCTGCTTTCCATTAGATTCATAAGCATCCAATAAGTAAAAAAACTGTTTCCAAATCCGCTATTATTTGCCACTCTCTGGGCTTTTTCAGGAGATATATATTCTATAAAATTAGTATATTTAGTAAAACTATTTGTAGGTATTGGAACATTGAATTCATATTTTCCCGCATCAAACATCATAGGTCCTATTTGCAACATAGAAGTATTAACTATAACATCATCATCATTCATAAACTGCGAAACTAAAAATATATTTTCTGACTGTCTACCTGATTTTTTAGCTTCAACAACTACTTTTATATTATCATTTTCTTTATTTGCTGATAAAACATTAAAATATGATTTTCCAGATGAAGAGCATGAAATAAATACAAAACTTAAAAATAATAAAATATAAACTTTGTTCATGATAATAAATACCTCAATAATAAATAAAATTTATTTAGTCCAAATTAGTATAAGAAGTTTTTTTATAGATATTTCTAATTCCATAAAATTATCAGATAATGTTTTTCTTTCACTTTTTATGAGTAATTTTTGATATAGTATTTCATTAAGGAGATAAACCAAAAAATCTTCAACACTTGAATAAACTTCTCCGACACTTTCAGAAGTATAGAATACTATTTTCTTATTATCTTTTAATTCATTTACAACAGCATTTCTAATTCTTATTTTTTCATTATCATCTAAATCATATATATGATCTTCTAACTCTTCTTTGTTTTTTAAAATTTCAAATTGGAAATCATCTTCATACATAGCTTTTAATTCTGAAGATTTTATCATGTTAAAATATTTTTCTACTTCATCTAATATCATATACCCCCCTAGTTGTTTTTTATTATAACTTATATTTATGCTATGTCAATAGTACATAAAAATAGGCAGAAAATTAACTTATACCTATTTTTTATTAATGATAATATCTAAGTTAAAGAGTTTTCATTTTTATTATAAATTGAATTTAGATATTTCTTATACATTTTTTTAACGCACGGATAATGAAGCTTTTTCCATTGTTTAAATTATAATTTCAATGTAGCTTATATTTTTGATTTCGTTTTGCGTGCGTTTTAATAAGCAATAAATTTAAAAAAACTTGGGTGGGTGTTAAAATACATATTTAAACAAAAAGAAAATAAAAAGCATGTATATGAATTAAGGTAAAAAATATATAGGGCGGGCATATATAAAATAGTATTTGATTAGTATAAAATTTAATAAAATTCAATTTACTATTTTTAAATAAGTTGTATAATTTATTTAAATTTTTATTTAAGGATTTTTATCATGATAGATGTAAAATTAATAAGAGAAAATATAGAATTAGTAGAGAAGAATTTACAAAAGAGAAGAAGTAAAGTTTCACTTGATAAATTAAAATCATTAGAGCATGAGAGACTTAATTTATTAAAAGAAGTTGAGCAGGATAGGGCAAAAAAGAATGAATCTTCTAAAAAAATCGGCGAATGTATGAAGTCTGGCAATAAAGAAGAGGCTGAGCAAATTAAAGAAGAGATGAAATTATTTACAGAATCCTTAAATAAAAAAGAAGAAAAATTATCAGAGCTTGAAGAAGCTGTTAATAATGAAATATTATATCTTCCTAATATGCTTTCAGAAGATGTACCAGATGGAGATGATGAGCATGCGAATAAAGAGATTATAAGATGGGGAGAGCCTCGTAAATTTGATTTTGAAGTGAAAGATCATGTTGATGTAGCTTTGGGACTTGATATACTTGATATTGAAAGAGCAGTGAGAATGGCAAGAACGCGTTTTTCTCTTATGAAAGGAAAAGGGGCTGCTTTAGAGAGAGCATTAATTAATTTTATGCTTAAAAAACATACTACAGAGCATGGATATACTGAATATATACCCCCTATGCTTGTTAATGGAAGAACTATGACTGGAACTGGTCAGCTTCCTAAATTTGAAGAAGATTTATTCAAAACTACAGATGATCCTGCATTATATCTTATACCTACAGCAGAAGTGCCTTTAACTAATATTTACAGAGAAGAAATTATTCCAGAAAATATGCTTCCTATATATGCTACTGCTTATACTCCATGTTTCCGTTCTGAGGCTGGTTCTTATGGTAAGGACATGAGAGGACTTATAAGACAGCATCAATTTGACAAAGTTGAGCTAGTTAAAGTATGTGCTGCCGACAAATCAAAAGAAGAGCATGAAAAAATGCTCAAAGATGCTGAAAGTATTTTACAGGCTTTGGAGCTTCCTTATAGAGTAGTTGTTCTTTCTTCAGGTGATATAGGAAATGCTGCTTATAAAACTTTTGATATAGAGGTTTGGCTTCCTTCTCAGAACACTTACAGAGAGATTTCAAGTGTCAGCAACTGCTGGGATTATCAGGCAAGAAGAATGCAGATGAGAACTAGAAGAAACGGTAAAACAGAATTAGTACATACTCTAAACGGTTCAGGAATAGCTGTTGGAAGAACTTGGATTGCCATACTTGAGAATTATCAGCAGGCAGACGGAAGCGTTATGATTCCTGAAGCTTTAAGACCGTTTACTGGTTTTGATAAAATAGAAAAGGTTAATTAATGCCGTCATCTAAAGAATTCCTTAATTTAGTATTAAACAAACTAGATTCTTTAGATGATATTGATTATAAACAGATGATGGGTGAATACATAATCTATTATAAGAAAAAAATAACATCTTATGTATGCGATAATCATCTTTTTATAAAGCTTACTGATAAGGCAAAAACTTTAATAAAAGATTATATATTAAAGCCGCCTTATGAGAATGCTAAAGATATGATATTTATAGAAGATATTAATAAATATGATAATGATTTCTTTGGGCATTTATTCAAAGAGATTTATGATGAGCTTCCTTCTATAAAGAAAAAGAAAAAAGCTAAAAAATAAATAAAAACATTAAAGTGCATATCTTAATTTAAGGTCTGCACTTTTTTATTGCATTAAAAACTATAATAAATTTATAATACACTAAACGCACGGTTAATGAAATTTTATAAATAATTTAAATTAACATTCAAAACAAACTTATATTTTAAATGTCATTCTGCGTGCGGTGATGATGCAATAAATTTAAAAGAAACTTGGGTGGGTGCTATAATAACAGCTACAAGTAAAAGAAAATATAATGCAGAAATGACAAATGAAATTAACAAATTTAAGAGGGTGGGCAATGTGATTAAAATTTTAATTTAACATATAAAAGATAAATACAAGCGTATATGCATGCAAAAACATATACGCTTTCAAACCTATATATTTTTAATATTTATTTAATTTATATTTTCTTATAAACATTAAAAAGTAAATCATACCTATAACTGATGGCATAACACTTGATACAGCCATAGAAATATATATGCCTATAAAACCAATACTAATTTCTAATATCATAGATAATATCACTTTACAAATAATTGAATCTATAAAAGAATTAATAAAAGCTAAATATGATTTTTGAATTCCTATTAAAAAGCTGTCAAGCATATACATAATAGCATATGTTATACAATTAAATGAAGCACATACTCTTAGATAAAATATAATATCATTTATAGTTTTATCATTGCCATTATAAAATATAGATATAATGTTTTTAGCAAATATATGTATAAATACAACAGCAGTCATAGTAATAGAAATATTAAAAAATAAAGCAAATATAACAGTATTCTTTATTTTTATATAATCTTTTTCTCCAATGCTTTTTGAAACCAATATACTTAAAGCTTCACCTATAGACCATGATATCATACCAATAAAAGTATTGATTTTAAGCCCTATAGTAAAACCTGCTATCACATCATATTTATTCATCATTATATTGATAATAAAAAAAGAGATATTTATAATAAGCATTTGAAATATGCATGGAAAAGATACATTTATCAATTCCTTTATTATCTTTATATCTATACTAAAAAATATATTCTTTCTTATGAAATATAATGATAATAAAAAACTTAAAACCTGAGATATCACAGTAGCAAAAGCAGCACCTTTTACTGATAATTTTAATATATATACAAATAAAAAGTCTAATAGTATATTAGTTATTGAAGCAATAATTATAAAGCATAATGATATATTTTCTTTTCCGCTTGATTTTATTACTGATGATATAGAACTGTATAAGAAAATAAAAAACACACCGAAAAAAATTATTCTAATATAGTCATAAGCATAATTGAAAGTCTCTTTTGGCACATTCATAAATATTAATATATGTTTGGAGAATATTATACCAGATACTGAAATTATTATAGAAAATAAGGCTGATAAAAATAATAAAGCTGTAATACTTTGCTGATATTTTATAGTATCATTAGCCCCTCTATATTTAGAAATTATAATAGAGCCTCCTATTGATAACCCTAAAGATACAGAAGTTATAATAAACATAAGTGAAGAAGCATTTCCTAATGCTACAACACCATAATCTCCAACTATATGCGAAATAAATATTATATCTATAATACTATATAGATATTGAAGTATATTTGAAATAAATAGTATAAATGAAAATTTTATTAAATACATGAAACTTTCCTTGAATTAACATTAAAGACATAATGCATACTAAATGAAGTGAAAATCTATAAAGAGCTATAGAATAATGTTTCTTTAGTATGCCCCAAACAATAAATAAAAAATATTGCTGGAGCTTTATTCAATAACAAGTTTCATATTTAAATATTATTTCTATTTTTGTTTAATGTCAATAATATTGTTAGATTAACCGCATGGTAAGTAAAATTTTATAAATAATTTGGATATGAATTGATAATTATGCTATATTATAAATTTTGCTATTCGTGCGTTGAATAAGCAGTAAATTTAAAAAAATCTAGGGTGGGTGCTATAAATTCAGTTTAAGTATTTAAGGAAATAAAAAATATAAATGCATATTTTATTATTAAGGAAATAGGGTGGGAATTAGAATAGTTTTTTATGCATATATTATTTGAAGCACCCAATTTATTTTTTATTTAGTTATATATCAGAATATAAATAGTTCTTGATATTAAGATAAAATATGAAAAAATCTTATCTATTTTTATGGTAACATTAATATTAATTAGTTTGCCATCATGCAGTAATGCAAAACTGACAGATACAAAACAAAATTTTGAGAGTTATATATTAAATGATAATGTAACTCTTGAAAAAGAAAATATAAAAATTAATTTGTCGTATTTTTGTGAGTTTTGATTAAGTTCGATTTAATATTGTTAGAAAATTATTTAATGCATGGTAACTTTAATTATATATACAAATTATAAAATATTAATAAATTTAAAAATTGATTTTCACTCCCCGCCCTTTATTCTTTTTTGTTTTACTATTAATGTCTTCTTTAATTATCCCTACTGTCTAATTATAAATTTCTGCACCCGCCCAAGTTTTTTTAAAATTTTCTATGCAATCAACGCACGCAGAATTCAATTATTAAATATAAATTTGTTTAGAATTTTAATTGTAATAATATATAAGAGTACATTTACCGTGCGTTAAAAAAACTAGCAAATGAACAATAAATAAAAAAGCTCTGCCTATACAAAAAATATAAGCAAAGCCTAAATTATTAGAAAATCAGGAAATTATTCCCAATATTTTTTCATTCTTTCTGTCAAAGAAGCCTTGTACTTTTCAAAATCAGTAATAGGCTCTTTAGCAAGTCCCTCATCGCATGCCGCCTTAGCAACAGCAGGAGAAACCCACTCAATAACCCTAGGATCAAAAGGCTTAGGTACTATATAATTTTTACCATATTCAAAAGTTTTGTTTCCGTATGCTTTGAAAACTTCTTCAGGTACTTTCTCTTTAGCAAGAGCAGCTAATGCCAATGAAGCCGCCATCTTCATACCTTCGGATATAGCTTTTGCTTTCACATCTAAAGCACCTCTGAATATGAAAGGAAAACCTAAAACATTGTTAATCTGATTAGGATAATCGCTTCTTCCTGTAGCCATAATCAAATCATCTCTTATCGCTATAGCCTTCTCATATTGTATTTCAGGATTAGGATTAGCCATAGCAAATATTATAGGATTTTTAGCCATAGATTTTACCATATCTTCAGTAACACAGTCAGCAACAGAAAGCCCTGCAAATACATTAGCTCCTTTTATTGCTTCTTCTAAATTTTTAACTTTTGCATCTGTAGCAAATTCTCTTTTCTCTTTAGTAACAGACTCTATTCTGTCTTTAGTGATAACACCTTTACTGTCGCACATAATAATATTTTCTCTAGGTACTCCTAATGCTGCAAACATCTTAGCACATGAAATACCAGCAGACCCAGCACCATTAAATACTATTCTAGCATCTTTTCTATTTATACCCGCAATATCAAGAGCATTTATCAAAGCGGCAGAACATATTATAGCAGTACCATGCTGATCATCATGAAAAACAGGTATATCACATTTTTCTATAAGAGTTTTTTCTATCTTGAAGCATTCAGGAGCTTTAATATCCTCAAGATTAACTCCTCCGAAAGTAGGCTCTAATGCCTTAACTATATCTATAATTTTGTCAGGGTCTTTTTCATTTATCTCTATATCAAATACATCTATATCCGCAAAACGTTTGAATAATATTCCCTTTCCCTCCATAACAGGCTTGGAAGCTAAAGCACCTCTGTCACCCAAACCAAGTATAGCAGTACCGTTTGAAATAACAGCTACCAAATTTCCTTTAGAAGTATATTTATATGCTTCATTTGGATTTTCAGCTATTTCAAGTACTGGCTTAGCAACACCAGGAGTATATGCCAAAGATAAATCATCAGCAGTTTTGCAAGGTTTTGTAGCTATTACTTCTATTTTACCAGCTTTACCTTTGGAATGATACTCCAAAGCTTTTATTTTTAATTCGTCTGTCATTTATTAAAACTCCTTATAAAATAATTTGTATATCAATATTTTAATATTCTAAATGAAAAATTCCAATATTGCAGTTGCTAATAATATTATGAAAGCTCCTCCTATTCTTGAAGAAACCTGAGCAAAAGGCATTAACCCCATTCTATGACAAGCAGATAAAACAGCAACATCTCCTGTACCACCCATATTTGCCATACATAAACCGCCTGTTATAGCAGCTTCTATAGGATAGAATCCTAAGAACTTTCCAGCTATTCCTGCACCTAATATAGCACCTATAACAGTTAATATTACTAATATTATATATTTGATACTTAAAGCACCTATTAAAGCTCCTATATCTAAATAAGCAATACCTATACCTACAAGCAATGCCGCTGTGAAGTTTCCTGCTACAATTCTATACCATTCACTACATATAGCAGAATATTTTTCAGGAATGAGATTTAAAGCTTTAACTATTGCAACAGATATAATCATTAAAGCATAATTGTGTATAGGTATGAACTTGGATAATATTAAACCAAAAGTAAAGAAAGCACATGATATAGCAATACCTATTCCAACACTTTTAAGGCTTATTCTATCATTTCCTGTTTCATTTACTTCGCTTAAGTCCTGTCCTACTAACAATCTTCCTTCACCTGAAAGATTAGGGAATTTATTTCCCACTATATTGAGAAGTCCAGCAGCAATAATAGCAACAGCATTACCTAAAGATACAGCAGGAAGCATAACAGATATGATTTGTGCAGGATCTTCATTTAAAGCATTACCGAATATTTTAGAAAGAGGGACAGCACCTGCACCTGTACCGCCTCCCATTATAGGTAATCCGATATATAAAATAGCTTGCTGAATACTATAACCCATTATTAAACCGCCTATAGCTACAAGAATCAGTGCCATTAAAGTAGAAGCTAATATTAAAGGTAGGTATTTTAAAAATGCTTTTATTAAGAAGTTTCTATTCATACCGAATATACTTCCACATATTAAAGCAGCAATATAAAAGTCTAAAAATCCACCGCCTTTCATAAATGTATCTATATTTTTTAAAGTTGCTTCAGGAAGTGCTTTGAAATATACTAAGAATCCGCCTGCAAAAATAGCGACTATTGCCCCACCACCTAAGAAATCTTTTATTATAGGTGTCTTGTTTCCTATCTCATCAAATACAGCACCTAACACTAATATAGAACCTAAAGCTCCTATCATACCATTTGGCAGTTTGCCAATAAAAGCAGCTACTAAATAAATAGCTAATAAGATTAGGAAATAGTACCATTCTATTTCCATAATTTTATAAGTTTTTTTTGTCTCCATTTATTATATCCTCCTAACTTTTGATAATATATATAAGTATATGAAAATATAATCCTAAGTCAATAAACTTGTAATATCATATCATATTTATTGTGAAATATATTATTATCAGAAGATATATTGTGCAAAATAAAATTCTATATTATAAACTAATATCATCTATTATTTTCAATTCTTCATCAGTAAATGGCATTTTATTTATAATTTTTAAATTTTCTATTATTTGACTAGACTTTGAAGCTCCTATTAATACGCTTGTAACCTCTTCGTCTTTCAAAACCCATCTTAAAGACATTTGTGCTAAAGTTTCGCCTCTTTCTTTTGCCAAATCATTAAGACTTTTAATCTGTTTTAAACTTTTTTTATTTATGGCATCTTTCTTTAAATATCTTCCATCTGCTGCTATTCTACTGTCTGAAGGAATACCATTTAAATATTTCTCAGTTAATAATCCCTGAGCTAATGGACTGAATGCTATTATACCTTTTCCTAACTTTTTAGCCTTTAATTTAAGTCCGTTATTTTCTATAGTTCTGTCTAATATTGAATATCTGTTTTGATTGATAATGAAAGGAACATTCGATAAATATAATAATTTAGATGCTTTCTCCATAGTATGTCCGTCATAATTAGAAAGCCCTACATATAAAGCTTTACCGCTTTTTACTATTCTAGTTAATGCTTCAATAGTTTCTTCAATAGGCGTTTCAGGATCCATTCTATGATGATAAAATATATCAACATATTCTAAATTAAGCCTTTTTAAACTCTGATTAATACTTGCTATCAAATACTTCTTGCTTCCCCAATTGCCATAAGGACCATCCCACATATCATATCCTGCTTTAGTGCTTATTATAAGTTCATCTCTGTATCTATTAAGTCCGTAATTTAATATTTTAGCCATACTTTTTTCAGCAGATCCATAAGGAGGTCCGTAATTATTAGCCAAATCAAAATGAGTTATACCATTATCAAAAGCAGTTTTTATCATATCTTTCATATTATGATAATCACAATTTTCCCCAAAATTATGCCAAAGTCCGAGTGATATTATGGGAAGCTTTAATCCGCTTTTACCACATCTATTATATACAATATTATCATATCTATTTTCAGAAATTTTCATTTTTTACCTTCTTTATTTTATAATAACTATTTATTAGTATAGATTTATTATAATTTTATTCAAGTATAATATGTAAAAATTATTTTAATATTACTAAAATAATTTCCGATAGTTATAATAATAGATAATTTTATATTTAGGAATTTACGGAGGAATGATGTTAAAAAAAGTTTTGATGACAGTTAGTTTGATTTGTATGCTGATGGGCTGTGCAACTGTAAAACCTAAAAATGATAATGTTAGAAAAGATGATAATGAAGATAAAAAAGAGACTATAACTAGAGAAGATCTTCCAAAAATGAAGGTTACAGTTTATGGAGCTGATAAGGAAGTTCAGGCTGTAGAAATTAATGATAAAGTTTACTATGTTATAGGTGGCAAAGATGTTGAAGAGATGTCAGAAGATGATATAAAACGAGCCTCTTTAGTAGCACCTTTGAAAGTAACAGAAGAAACAGTTAATGGATCTAGAGGTATAGTTATTACATATTATGATGTTAAAATATTTCTAGGAAGAAGATTTGGTGTAGGAACTACGGTAGGAATATTCGAGCCTCAGAAAAATGCTTGGACTACGGGTAATGATATAGATAGAAGTTTATCTATACAAATAAGACTTTCAAGAAATATAGCAGGTCCTATAGATATTAAAAGAGGAAGTATCTCTTTAGCATTTAATTAAAATAATTATTTATTAGTGTATAATTTATATAATTCAGTTGAAACTATATCTATAGTATATTGGGTTTTATTCATTTCAAATGCATATAAATCCCATCTATACTGATCTAATATTTGGAATTGTATTATATATTCATTAGTACCATATCTTGCCACTATATCTATATATCTTTTATAATCATCTTCAGATATAAAATCCTGCCATTCAACAGAATTGAAAGATGATATAAGATTTTCTATTGTGATGTTAGGATATGAAGTAAATGAGCTTTTTTTAATTAGGTTAATAGCATCAAAATTTCGGCTTTTAATATCCACATTTTCATTGGTTTCTACTATATTTAATCTATATTGTTTGCTTTCTTGTTTTTCTTGGCATGATATAATCAATAATAGGATTATTATTATAGTTAAAATTTTATGCATATTAAAGCCCTATAATTAGTTTTATATATTATCGGTCAAAGATTTTTATTATTGAATTATCAATTTTTTTCAATAAATTGGAATATGAAATTTCGTATAAAAAAAGAACAAATAAAAATTATATTTATTTGTTCTTTATTCAATTTATATAACTTTTATATTTAATCTCTTCCGCCTTTTGTTATATTTCCATCAAAATCAACGGTTATTTTATGCCTGCTTTTGAATTGAATTTTATATTCCTTACGTTTTTTTTGAATATATACAACTTTTTCATTAGGAAATTCTTTTTTTACAATATTTTTTATCTTATCTTCTATATAATCTATAGATATTTCATCTCCTGATCCACTTATAGTTCTCCATTCACCATATGAATTAACATATATCCTCAATCCACCTTTAAATATTAATGTATAAGTACCGCCTGTTTCTGATGCCCTGTATAAATAATGATCTGAAAAATATTTATCTGCAAAATCTATAGCAGATTTAGGCACTTCGCTTAATGCTATAGAAGAGGCGTATGAGTATATTGATAATATAAATAAAGCAGATATTATATATAGATATTTTTTCATTTTATTAACCCTATAATAAATAATAATTATTTTTTATATTATATATCATAAATAAAATATGACAAGTTATTAAAATACCACATTTCCAGCAATATAATATCTTCCATCGGTAGCACCTTGAAAACCTACATTAAATTCAGCAGGACCAGCTTTGAATTTACCAAATATAGCATATTCTAAATAAGCTTTTGTCTGTTTATCTTTTATATGTATCATCTCTCTTAAAGCAATATTAAGCATATACCATTCAAAACCTTGCTCAAGGCGTATATAATGAGCATCATTTTCTCTCCAAGTATACTCAGCAATAGCATTAATCCAAATAGTTTCATTCATAAGAGGGAATCTAAATGTAGCTGAAGTTTGTACCAATGAATCAAATAAATCAATATGATAGTTTTGTGGATCTTTTCTATTTTCATGTTCGTATAAAAATCTAAATTCTATATTAGGTATATTGAATCTAAATAAAAATGCTTTAGGTATGCTATGTCTGAAATCTCCTTGTGAATATGCTATTTCATAATGATTTCCTATAAAACCAACTCTTATACCTGGACCGTTTAATACTTGAGGTATATAATAATCTGGAGTATCAATATTAGCAGGGTTTAGAGTAGTGTCATAATAATGAGGCATTAACATAAAAGTAGTGGTGTTTATATCAAAAGTAGCTCTTCCTCTTGCAGAAACTAAAAATCTATCAACAAATATAGCCTGTACTCCTCCATCATAAATACCAGCATTTCCCTTAATATATCCATAATCTTCATATGGTTCATGAGTATCAAAATATCCGTATGCTGTTATAAATCCTGTAAATTGTATATAATTATTATGAAAAGTTTGTCCAATAGTTGCAAATGTATCTCTCATATTAAATGTGTTTGTAAGTATGGCATATGAGAATGTTGTAGTTAAATGAAATTCTATTGGGTACTTTTGAAAGAAACTTAAATTTTCATCATTTGTGTTTGGAAGTTTCCTTTTATAATCATCTCTAAAATAATCGGGTTTGATGTATTGAGGAAGTTCATTATTTCCTTCTCTTCCTATAAACATATCAAATGCATTAGGAAGTTTAGGCATTATTGCATTTGTATATTTTTCTTGGGCATTTAATATGTTTCCATATATTAATATGCTAAATAAGATTAAAAAAATTATCTTTTTCATAAGCGTATATTTCCAGAATTTTTTATATAAAATATTTAAAGCAAAAAAAGGACACTAATCCATAATAATTAGTGTCCTAATATTTTTATTGATAAATTTA